>NZ_JCBATA010000064.1:0-46107 GCF_059816245.1 Frankia sp. RB5 | reverse complement strand
ACCCCCACCACGAACCCACCCCGACGCGTATACGCCGTCCCCGCATGATCCGGATCCGGATGAAAAAGCCCCGCCAGATCCCACCCCCGATCCACCGGCAACCCACCCGTCACATCCCGACCCGCCCCCACCACCTCCCACAACGCCTCCGGCGAATCCACCCCACCCGCCAACCGACACCCCATCCCCACCACCACCACCGGATCATCGACACCACCAGGCTCCAGCCGACCGCGGCCGCCGGCACGCCCGTGCTGGTCGGCGTGTGGGTGCTGGTCGGCGCGTGCGTGCGCGTCGTCGGGGCCGAGCAGTTCGGTCCGCAGGTGCTCGACGAGCGCCGCGGGGGAGGGCTGATCGAAGAAGAGCGTGGCGGCCAGCCGGACGCCGGTGGCCGCGGTGAGGGCCGCGCGCAGCTGGTCAGCGCGGTGCCGGTAGACACCGAGGCGCCGCCATGGGGCATGCGGGTCGCGGCGGGCGGCGTGTCCGTCCTGGCCGGTCACCGCGGTGAGCTCGGCGACCAGGAGGTCGACCAGGAGGTCGCCGCGCGCCGCCGGTGACAGGGCGCCCAGCCGCTCGCGCCAGGCTCGTGACCGATCCTCGGCGTCCCGAGGTAACTGATTCCGCCGAGGCGCATCCTGGCTCATTCGATATTCTCCCGACACGAGATACCCGCAACGACCGGTAATCGGACTAATGCGCATCCGTATGAGCTGGAGGCTCATTCCGTTGGCGTTTCGCTGCAGGTGCATCGGGAACGCCGGACGAGGTGGTGCGCAAAACCTTCAATGCTGACGAAGGTGGTTTCCCGGGAAGGGTATGGAGTGCCGGAGTCACGGCGCAACCAGTGCTGAACGCCCATTTACACCATGGAGCTACCCCTGGCTGTCGGTGAGCAACGCCCGGTCTGGATGAACCGGCAGGTAGGGTGCCCTGCCGGCGCCGCCTGACCGCTTCGTTCACATCTGCCCCATGCGGGCGGTATCCGACAGTCGGCGGGCGGGGCCAGGAGGTCAGCGATCGGTGCCGCGGGGGGACAGGCGGGTTCGGGCGACGGACCAGTCGGCCCGGCTGATCGCGTAGACGGCGTGCTCCGCGCCGTGCAGCGCCTGCAGCCGGGTCCGGGTCATGCCAAGTCGCCGCGCGACGCGCACCGACGCGATGTTCGCCGGCAGGATCACCGAGACGATCTCCGTGAGGTCGGGGCGCTCGGCGAGCACCCAGTCGATCGCGGCGGCGGCCGCCTCCCGGGCGTAGCCGCGACCCCACCGGTCACGGCGGAGGAACCAGACGACCTCGATGCCGGGCCAGCCCGGTTCCGTCCACAGGCCGGCGCGGCCGACGAGGTCACCCGTCGGCCGCTCCACCACCGCCCAGGGCCCCACCCCGGTCAGCGCCCAGCAGCCGATGTTCGCGGCCATGGCATGCCAGACACCGTCCGGGTCGTGCCACCCTCCGATGTGGCGGGTGAACTCGGGATCCGACCAGATCTCCACGAAGCCGGGCACGTCGCCGTTGGCGAGTGGCCGCAGCAGCAGGCGATCCGTCGTGAGTGTTGGAATTGTGCTTCCAGTGACTTTCGTCGTGATCACACGGTTCCGCCGGCCGGCAACGTGCGGCACGCCTCGAGATACGACGCGACCGCGGGAAGGCGATGATGCGTCGGCGAAAAGGACGACGCGCACTGCCGCAGCCTCGCCTTCACAGTATGCGTCAGCGCGTCGGGTGCCGTCGAGATGACGCCCATCGCGACGCGGGCCGCCTCCTCGGGTTCCGGATCCGGACCGACGAGGTAGGACGAGGCGTACGACATGACGGCGTGCTGGGATTCCTCGACGGTGAAGTCGCTGCCTTTCCGTCGGTATCCCGCGACGGCGATCGGTGCCCATTCCTGGACCATGTCGGCGTCGTCCAGAGAGATTGCCACCCCGGATCGGAACATGGCGACGGCGGCCGGTCCGACGGGTGTCTCACCGGGCATCGGTGCCATCGAGCAGGACGCTGCCTCCATCCGGTTCAGCGCGGCCCTGGCGTTGTCGTGATCGCCCATCTTGGCGTACGCGCGAGCTTCGTAGGCGGCGATTCTCGCGTCCATGTACGGGTGCCGGACGTGCCGCACGATGCTGAGCGCCGCGACCGCCTGTCGGTACCGCTGCGTGTGATAGGCGACCGAGCTCTGCAACGCGGCGACCGACATGATGAGAACCGGCTCGCCGATCTCGTGCGCATATGTTCCGGCCAGTCCGGCGAATCGGCGGGCGGATCGGAAGTCATTCGTGTTGAAAGCCAGCCGACCCAGGAAGTAGGTGAGCTGACCGCCGAGCAGCGTGACCCGGGTCCGGGTGCCCGCCGACATGCGGCCGTCGAGAATCGACTCGATCTGTTTCCAGCGGCCGGCCACCTCACCGAGCAGGGCGAGGTGCGGGGCCGAGCCGTAGACCTGGGCGATCTCGTCGACGTCGGACTCCAGCTCGTCGAGCGTGCGGTCCGAGGCGCTCCCGGTCTCGATGCGCTGGCGGGTGGAGGCCGCCAGCGCCGACAGGGCCGGCAGTGCTGGTATTGCAGCGAACTCTCGCCGGTTCGTGGAAACCACCTCTTGGTCTATCGTCCGTACATCATTGGACACAACGATTCCCTGGGCGGCGGGTACATACTCGTCCGTGGGTCTTCTCATCGGCGGTACGACGCCGAGGCGTCGTGCCCGCTTCTCGCGGTCCGCGGCGTCGCGGAGCCGTCGAATAGCCCCCCCGCAGGGGAGAACGACATCCAGGGCGTCGGAGAGGTCGGGTGAGGGAACTTCCCTTCCGTTGACCGCCCGCGAAACCTGCTGCCGTTTGAATCCTGTCCTCTCCGCCAGCCGGCTGATGTTGGTGGCGTTGTCTTCGATCAGGGACTGGAGCATGGTTGCCAGCTCGTCCAGTGCATCATTGCGTTGCCGTTCAGCCTCCACCGTGAACCTCCCAGCCGCATCCTTGTCGGAGGGTGCAACGAGCCGTTGCGGGACAAGCACCCATATGTTGCACTCTGTCGCCGAGCTGCGGCGAAGTGTGTCATGACTCGAGCCCGCCGCCCACCCGGGCCACCCGGGTGAGTACCGCGAGAGTGCCCCCGGCATTGCCGGCGATCCGGGCACATTGTTTCGAGGAGGTTTCGTGACACCACCGAGCCCTTCGGCAGGAATACCGAAGCCCGTATCCGCTCCCCTCGAGAGTGAAGAGGTTGCCAACGCCACATCGCGTTGCCCGGGCGAAGGACTTTCGGCCCCGACCGGCCCGGTGACTCCCCGGGAAGTGGGGGACATCCCGACAAATCCGGCACACGGCGGCGGTGGGACGGGACCTTGGTCCCGGTATCGACGGCGTCCCGACGTCCGCTCAACGGTCTGCCTACCGACCGGTCGTGCCCCCCATCCCACCCCCGTTCGGGTACCCCCGAGGGCCCTCCCGGTGCGTCGACCCGGCCGGCACTGGACCGCGCCGCGTCCGCCGCGGCCGCTCGACTTCTCCATCGCGGTGCTCGATGCCGACGGTGGTGTGGTGGAGATCCTCGTGGGTTGGGCGACGGCGCGTGCGGCCGAGGACCACGCCCGAACACTCGGCGGAGTCGAGAGCTATCGCATCGTGCCCTGTCGGTCCGTCACGGTGTGCTGAGCGACAGGGCTTCGTCTCGGTGGGTGGCAGCGCCAGCGCCCATCGAGGTCCGCGGCCGGGTGCTCCGCAGGGCACCCCTGGAGCACCCGGCCGCGCCAGAGCCCGTTTCGACCAACTCGGGCAGCCGCAGGGCGCATGGACATGGCCCGATCTGACTACGTGGGCCCCCGTTCGCGGGTAGTCAAGCCGCGCGGAGCCCGCGGCGGCGGCCCGGCCCCCGGCCCTGGGTCACGCACGGGCCGTCCGTACCCTGCGGTTCAGGCCGTTTGCCTGCTGACCAGACTCTGGCCGTTCATGTGCCGTTCGCCCGGGAAATGCCGTCCGGCCGCCGAATGGGCAGGTCCGTTGTCCAGATATCGGGAATGGGATTCGGTCGTGTTGACCCCATTGATGGGACGTGGTCTGTCGGTGTCGCCGGCGCGGCGCGTCGGACCGGGAAAGAGACGCGGCGCGTCAGGGCGTGACGCCCACGAGGCGCGCCGAAGTCCTCACCGTCGCGGCAAAGGAGTGCCCGCCGCACGCCGTTGATCGTCCCGAACTCGAGCGGCGCAGTGTCGCACGCCGCAATGGACCGGTCCACCGATATCGAGCTTGTCGCGCAGGGGCCGCACGCGGCCCGTTGTTCCGTTGGAGGTGCGATGTGATCGTGGTCAGTCGAGGCCGGCCCGCTGGTTGCCACCCGCGGTCGCCGCCGTCGCGGCGTCGGCCGCCGGCGCCGAGGAGACCGCGGCGGATCCGGCTGGGGTGGGACCGGCGGTGACGGCGGCGCTCGTCGCCCCGGCCCCGGCGGTGGTGAGGCTGGTGGTGGCGGGGCGGGCGGACGCGGGCGCCGGTTCGACGTGGACGTACCGCGAGCCGCGCAACAGGGAGGCCAGCGCCGCGATCAGGGACATGCCGATCGCCAGGGTGAAGACGATGACCAGGCCGTGGTGGAACGGCGAGGCGATCAGATGCGGGAAGAACTGCCTGCCGGTGAGGTCCTGGGCGTCCGCCGGCGGAAGGCCGCGAAGGGTGTCGTCGCCGAGCAGGTTGCGCATCCGGTTGTAGCCGAGGAAGGCGGCGAACAGGCTGCCGACCGGCGGCAGGCCGGCCACCCGGTCGGTCACGTCCGCGGGTACGTGGTGGGCGGCCAGGCCGCTGCGCAGCGAGGACGGCAGGCTCGAGGCCAGTCCGGCGATCATCATCGAGAAGAACAACCCGATCGAGAGCACCTGCCCCGAGTTCATGAACGTCGCGCGCATCCCGGAGGCGCCGCCGCGGGAGGCGGCGGGCACCGCGTTCATCACCGCCGTCGTGTTCGGGGCGGAGAACAGCCCGGAGCCGACGCCGTTGAGCACGAGCAGCGCCGCGAACGCCGGGTAGCTGAAGTTCGTCGGCAGCAGGAGCAGCCCGAGGAAGCTGCCGGCGACGAGCAGCAGGCCGCCGGTGGCGAACGCGCGGGCGCCGAAGCGGTCGGACAGGAAGCCGGACACGGGCCCGGCGACGAGGAAGCCGATCGTCAGCGGCAGCAGGTAGACGCCGGCCCACAGGGGTGTGTCGACGTAGTCGTAGCCGTGCAGCGGCAGCCAGATGCCCTGCAGCCAGATGATGAGCATGAACTGCATGCCGCCGCGGGCGATCGAGGACAGCAGCACCGCGGCGTTGCCGGCGCTGAACGCGCGGATCCGGAACAGCACGAGGTTGAACATGGGCTGCCCGACCCGCCGTTCGATCTGCAGGAACGCGGCGAGCACGGCGGCACCGCCGACGAGCGCGCCGAGCACCTTCGGGTTCGTCCAGCCCATGTCGTGACCGCCGTAGGGCTGGATGCCGTAGGTGACACCCGCCAGCAGCGCGGTCAGCCCGATCGCGAAGGTGATGTTGCCCCACCAGTCGATGCGGGCGGCGACCTGGTTGATGCCCAGCGCCATCCCGCGCTGACGGGTGGGGAAGGCGTCGGTGAGGATCGCCGTCGAGTTCGCCATCAGCATCGCCCCGCCCACGCCCTGCACCACCCGCCAGGCGATCAGCCACAGCGCCCCCGCCGACCCCCGCCACGGCGTCAGCGCCAGTCCGATCGACGCGACGCTGAACAGCCGCCGGGTGCCCGACCCGGCCTGCCGTGCGCTTCTGGGCGACGCGATGCGCGCGCTCGCCGAGGTGCCGGCCCTGGTCGGGTGCCTGCGAGCTGGCCAGGACCAAGCCGCGGCCCGCGGGCCGGCCAGGGCCGAGCCGTGGGCCCGCGGGTCCACGGGGACCGGCGGGTGACGTATTCAGGCCGGTAGGCGGGTGGATGTCGCACGGGCGCCAAGGCGCCGGCGGGGAGCCTTTCACCAGGTGTCGTAATGCGTGCGGCCGGCGGATGCGGCGCAGGTCTCACGAAATGCCGCGAACCCTCCGGTAAGATGCAGCCTGTGGTCCCCTGGCCGGGGTCGCGCCAGGGCCGTGCCAGGGCCGTGCCGACGATGCGGAGGCAGTAGGTGCCCGCCACAGCGAGCGCAGGACGTCCCAGGTCGCGGCGGGCGCGCGGTTCGATCAGCGCTGACGGCATTCTCTCCGGAGCGTTCGAGTTCTGTCGCAGCATGCCCGGCGAACAGCTGAGCATGCCGCGCCTCGCGGCTTTCCTGGATGTCGGCGTCACGAGCATCTACTGGTATTACAAGAGCAAGCAGGAACTCCTCGACGCGATGGCCGAGCGGGCGCTTGGCACCTTTTACCGAAGTGTGGCCCCGCTGCGGGGTGATCGGTGGGAGGATGTCCTGAGCGGATTCTTCGTCGATGTCTACTCCCGGCTCGCGGCGGACGTGGTGACCCGTGAGTTCGTCCTCGGGCGTATCGGCGGCCCGGCCTTCCGCCAGGAGGCCGCTCGCTGGCCGCGGGCGACCGAGCTCCTCGAACGGCTGGGCCGCGCCGGCTTCCCGACCGGGATGGCCTGGCACGCCTTCCAGACCCTGGTCAACTTCGCCCGAGGCTCCCTGCTCGCCGAGCGCGCCGGCGACACCGACCCCGCGTCGGAGTTCACCGTCGGCGTGAACGCCATCGTGCTCGGCTTCCGCCACCTGCTCGCCGCCGAACTGCGCGAGCACGCCGCCGCCTGACCGCCCCGCCCTGGACCGCGTGGTCGCGGGTCGAGGGTGCGTCGATGCCGCATGCCTTACGGTGGGTCTGTCCGGCATGAGGCCGGATGTCCGCGTCCGGCGGGGGCGCAGGTAGGTCTACCTCGCCTGCGACCCGGCCCTAGTGTCGACGCTGCGGGCGCAGGCGCCAGGCGGGCATCTCCCGCCGGCGCGCCGCCCGCGGGAGGGAGTTCCCATGCCTCTGGCGATCAGTGACGATCACAGGGCTCTCGCCGAGGTGGTGCGCGACTTCGCCGACAGCCACGATCTGCGCGCGGGCGCGCGGCGGGCGCTCGGCGCGGGACCCGAGCTCGCCGGGCAGACAGACGTCCGGAAGACGGGCGCCGAGCTCGGGCCGGAGTGGAAGCAGATCGCGGCGCTCGGCTGGCTCGGCCTGCATCTGCCGGAGGAGCACGGCGGGTCCGGGTTCGGCCTGCCGGAACTGGCGATCGTCGCCGAGGGGCTCGGCGGCCAGGTCGCGGCCGGCCCGTTCCTGCCCACCGTCGTCGCCGCCGCGGTCATCGCGCAAGTCGGCACCCACGCGCAGCGGACCGCCCTGCTACCGGGTCTCGCGGACGGCACCGTGGTCGCCTCCCTCGCGCTCGTCGCCTCCCTCACGCCGGCCGCCGCGGGAGGAGCACACGAGCCGGGCGCGCCCGGCGGCCCTGCTCCGAAGGTGTCCGGCCCCGCTCCGGAGGTGTCCGGCGGCCCTGCTCCGGAGGTGTCCGGCGGCACAGTGCCGGGGGTGCTGCACGGCACCGTACCGGCGGCACTCGGCGGGGTCTGGGCCGGTGTCCACCTGGTCCCGGTCGGCGATGACCTGATGGTCGTGTCGGCCGGCGCGGAGGGTCTCGCCGTGCGCGGGCTGGGGTCCCTCGACCCGTCCCTCGGACTTGTCGCACTCGATTTCGATCGGGTCGTGCCGCAGGCCACCGGCCTGCTGCGCGGCGGGGTGGCGGTGGCGACCCGGGTGCTGCGCACGCTCGCCGCGGCGGAGGCGGCCGGCGGCTCCCGGGCGGCGCTGACCATGGCCCTGGAGTACGCCAAGGTGCGCCAGCAGTTCGGCCGGATCATCGGCGGGTTCCAGGCCGTCAAGCACCATCTGGCGAACATGCTGGTCGCGACGGAGAGCGCGACCGCCGCCGCCTGGGACGCCGCCCGCGCGCCCGCCGGCGAGACCGAGGCGGACCTCGCCGCGGCGATCGCCGCCACGGTCGCGCTGCCCGCCTACCAGCGCACCGCCCGGATGAACATCCAGATCCACGGCGGCATCGGCTTCACCTGGGAGCACGACGCGCATCTCTACCTGCGCCGGGCCGCGGTGCTGGCGGCGATCGCCGGCCCGGTCGAGGCGGCCGAGCAGGACGTGCTGGCGCTCAGCCAGGCTGGGGTGCGCCGTGCGTTCGCCGTCGAACTGCCCCCGCAGGCGCAGGAGTACCGGCGTGAGGCGCGCGCGTTCGTCGAAAGGTTCCACGCCACCCCCGAGGCTGAGCGCCGGGTCCTGCTCGCCGACAGCGGCTACCTGGTGCCGCACTGGAAGCGGCCGTGGGGGCGCGAGGCCGGCCCCGCCGAGCAGCTCGTCATCGAGGAGGAGTTCGCCGGCATCGACGTGCCGGACCTCAGCATCGGCGGCTGGGTGCTGCTGACCATCACCCAGCACGGCTCCACCGAGCAGATCGAGCGCTGGCTCACGCCGAGCCTGCACGGCGAGCTCGTCTGGTGCCAGCTGTTCAGCGAGCCGGGCGCCGGCTCCGACGCGGCCGGGGTGCAGACCCGGGCCGAGCGGGTGGAGGGCGGCTGGCGGATCAACGGCCAGAAGGTCTGGACCTCCGGTGCGCACCTGTGCAACCGCGGCCTGGCCACGGTGCGCACCGACCCCGACGCCGCCAAGCACCGCGGTATCACCACGATGGGCATCGACCTGACAGCCCCCGGCGTCGACGTGCGGCCGCTGCGGGAGATCACCGGCCACGCCCAGTTCAACGAGGTCTTCTTCGATGACGTGTTCGTCCCGGACGCCGATGTCGTCGGCGAGGTCAACGCCGGCTGGACGGTGGCGCGTGCCACCCTCGGCAACGAGCGGGTGACGCTCGGAGGCGGCAGTGTCGGGGAGGAGGCCCGCTCGGCGGGGATCCTGCTCGACCTGCTCGCCCGGCACGCCCCCGACGACGTCGACCTGGGCCGCCGCGTGGGCCGCCTCGTCGCGGCCGAGCAGACGGCGGGCCTGCTCAACCTGCGCCAGATCGTGCGGGCGGTCGCGGGCGGCGAGCCGTCGCCGGAGGGCAACATCAGCAAGCTGCTCGGCGCCGAGCACGCCCAGCGCGTCACCGAACTCGGCATGACCATCGCCGGTGTCGCCGGGGTGACCGGCGAGGAGGCGGCGCTCACCCACCAGTACCTTCTGGCCCGGGGCCTGACCATCGCCGGCGGCACCTCCGAGGTCAGCCGCAACGTGATCGCCGAGCGCATCCTCGGCCTGCCCCGCGAGCCCGGCCTGCGCTGACCGGGCAGGCCGCTGATCGCGCCGCCGCGTTCCGCCGCGGCGATCTGCTGCCAGATCGACTCGGGTAGACGGCGCTGGGAGGGCTCCGACCCGTTGAGCACGAGCTCGACATAGCCGGCGCTGCGGCGCGCCATGCCGGCTCGGTGCGGCGTCCACTCGCCGTCGGCGCCGCCGAGCGAGTCCAGCTCGTGGTCACGGATTGCGACGGCGAGCTGGACCCATGCCCCGCCGGGCATGGTCAGCTCATGCTCGTCGCCGGCGAACTGGTAGCGGATCACGATGTCGCCGCCGCGCCGGCCGAACGTGACGGCGGGCGCGACGGCGGTGGACCTCCAGGACATGATTATTCTCCGTGGTAGCGCCTGCCCGCCCGGCGTAGGGGCAGCAGACGGGCAGGCCGATCAGGGGATGTCCCCGCCCGCGGCCGACCGTGCCGCGGGCGGGGACTGTGGGGGCCTGCCGCGCCGCGCCGCGCCGCGGGGCAGGTGCCGCGTGGTACCCGCGGGGCAGGCCAGTCAGGGGGTGAGCCCGCCCGCAGCGGGTAGAGACGCGCGAACGGATCACCGCGCTGCGGGCGGACGTAGGGGCCTGCCCGCCGGTTGCGACGGGGGCAGGCCGGTCAGGGGAGCGGCGCGGCAGGGATGGTCGCCGTCCAGTCGCCATAGGTGAGGCGGAGGCTGCCGTCGTCGCCGATCCGCACGGTGGCGCCGAGCCATGGGGCGTACCCGCGGCGGAGCCAGTCATCGCGGACCTCGTCGAGCATGTCCCAGAGGCGGCGCGGTCCGCCCTGGTGGACGGTGGGCGGCTCGGCGCCGACGGCGGTGGCCCGCGCCCAGGACCCATCCGGATGGGCCATGATCGCGGTGTGCTGGCCGTCCGGTTCCCGCCGGTAGCGATGCTGGACGCCCGGGGCGGCCAGGGAGAACAGGGAGGAGAGCTCCCACGCCTCCGCGATGTGAAGGACCGGATAGCGTCCGGTGCCGACGTGCTCGCCGTCGCGCACGTCCAGATCGTCGGACTCGACGAGCGTGGGTGGGTAGTCGTCGCCGGTGCGGGTGTTCATGAACCCGGCGGGCTCGAACTCGACCATGCCTACGAAGCCGTGTGGGGTGCTGGTCGCGGTCACGACCATGTGGGTGCCGCTGATCGTGGTGACCAGCCGTCCGCCGGGGCGGAGTGCGGCCAGCCAGCTCGGTGGGATGAACGGCACCGACACCATGGACACGATCCGGTCGTATAGGCCGGGCAGGGGCCCGGTCGCGTCCACGGTCAGGGCGGTGGGGTGCAGGTCGAGGGCGGCGAGGCGTTCCGCGGCGGCGGCGACCAGATACGGGTCAACATCGATCGTCGTGACGCGCTCGTCGCCGAAGCGGCGCGAGAGCAGCGCCGTCCCGTAGCCCGACCCGGTGCCAACGTCGAGGATGTCCAGGCCCTCCCCCAACCTGCCATGCCGGTACATGGTCAGGGCCAGCGCCGGCATGGTGGCCGAGGACGTCGGCCGACCCTCCGCCACCTCGCCGTCGGCAGCCTGGTCGACGTGGCGGGCACCGACGCGGGTGACGAGCGACCGGTGGGCGGCGTACGCGTCGGCGATCGGCCCGCGGCGCGGCGTCCACCCGTCGGCGGTGCGCGCCCACCAGGCGGGAACCAGCTCATGCCGCGGCGTGTCGGCGACGACTTGATGCCAGCGGGAGCCGGGATGGGTGATCTCATCGGCTAGGACGCGGGCCTGGTCCCGCCACGACCCGGTCATCAGTTCGGGTCCGGCTCCGGGTCGGTCGGCCCGCACGGTTTGGTGTCGCTGTCCGGCCCGCACCCGTCGGTGATGCGGCCCGGCCGGATGGCGTCCAAGCGGGCCACCTGCCCGGCGAACGCCGCCCCGGCGAGAATCTCCGCCAGCGTCTGAACCCGCACGTTGCCGGCGGGCGCACGGCGGCTGAACACGCACGGTGTGACGATTCCCTCCGGGCTGATGGCCGCGCGGCCGTGACCGCAGCGACCGCAGGTGCCCGCCTCGCCCGGGTCGTCGAGAGTGCCGGCGCGACCGACCGGACGCACCTCGTCGCGGGTGATGGTGCGCACGCCGAGAGCCAGCAGGGCGGAATGCGCCTGATCAACGGCCGTGCTGTCGCCGGTGCCGACAATGTTGACCCGCAGCGGGATCTCTCGGCGCAGAACCTCGATGATGGTCGCCCGGGTGAGCGCGTACGAACCCGTCCTACCCGTGATGCGGTCGTGCTCGGCCGGGTCGGCGGCGTAGTAGCTCGTGGCGATGCTCACGCCGGGGCGCATCAGCGTCGGCCACAACCGGTCGGGCACCCGCACAAGGTTGGAGTAGATCTCCACCGTCAGGCCGGCGTCGAGCGCGCGGCCGACGAGGTCCGGCAGCGCCGGGTGCAACGTCGGCTCACCGCCGATCATCGTGACCTGCTCGACCCCGAGCTCGGCGGCGGCGTCGATGACGGCGAACCAGTCGACGGTCTTCATCGTGCCGTGGTCACCGGTCGGCCCGGCCGACGCGTAGCAGTGAGTGCATGTGAGATTGCAGCGGCCAGTGAGCTCCAGCCATAGCCGCTGCATCCGTGGCGGCGCGAGGGTGGTCATGTGTCCTCCGTCCTGGGCGGTCAGAGGGCCGCGAGGGCAGCCGGGACGTCGACGGCGGGGCTGGCGGCCAGCAGGGCGGCCCGCGCCACCCTCTGCTCCGCGGTCAGCGCCTCCACTCCGCGGTACGTCTCGGTGATGCGCACCCGCATCACCTCCAGGAACAGCGCGGACACCTTGCCGGCCTGGTCGTACAGCTCCGCCATCTGCTGCTCGCTGGGCAGCGTCGCCCCGCGGAGCACGGTGGCCATCCTGGACAGCAGGGGCACCAGGGCCGCCACGGTCATGCCGGCGGTCTGCTGGTAGGTGCCGCAGGCCACGCGGAGCGCACGGTCCTGATCCTCGGACAGCCCCAGCTCGGCGGCGGCGACCTCCCGGCCGAACAGGTTCGCCGGCACCGCGCCGGCCATGATCCGATCGAACGTCGTCATGTGATCTCCAGGTTGGATGGGATGCCGCCCTACCCGCGGCGGGCCGCACGCTCCGACCTGGAGCGGCGAGTCGCGTGGTGCGGCACCATGCCGCGGGTAGGGGGCGCTGTGAGGCCGCCCGGCTCGGGGGGTGCCGGGCAGCCGGTCTCAGGTGCCGGCGGGCAGATGGACGAGGTGCAGCGGGATCACCACGGCGTCCGCGAGGCCGGAGAACCGGGCGACGTGCGTCTCCGCGGCGGCGGGCGTGCCCCAGGCGCCGTGGATCTCCGGGTCCCCGGTGGCCCACCGGACCAGTACCGCGTAGAGGATCAGCGTCCCCTCCACGATCTGGTCCTCGGCGAGCCCGGTCCAGACCACGCGGGCGGGGAGGAGCTCCCGGCGTGACGGCGCTGGCACGCCGGGCCTGTCTCCCCGCCCGGTGATCTCCACCGGCCCGGAGTGGGACTCCATCAGGCGTACCTCCCCGTCGTGGCCGGCTGACCTGCCGGTAGACACATGACACACTGCGAAACACATCCCGCACAGTCCGCGAACTGTTCGCCCGCGCGGTAACAATCGCTACCGCCCGGGATGCCGGTAGGAGGGGAGCCCACCGTGCAGACTGGTCCCGACATCCGCTCGGCACGCCAGCGGTACGTCACCTACGCGGATGATCTGGTCAAACGGCGAGACGAGAACAACACCAGCCTCGGACGGAAGATCCTCGCCGACCGGAACACCGTCGGGGCCGCGCTGCGCTGCGAGCAGCACGGCAAACCCCACAACCTCCCGACCCGGGAGATCGTGGCCGCGCTGGACCAGGCGCTCGGCGCGGACGGGGTCCTGATCTGCCTGTGGCAGGACGCTGTGATGGAGCACACCGGCATCGAGATCAAACTCTATGGCGGTGGACGGCCCGACATCCCATGGCGGACAGTGGACGTAGAAGAGGGGGTGGGTCCCACGAACCGACGCGAGCTCTTCGAGGCGGGCGGCCTCACGGCCGCCTCCGTCCTTGCTGTCACCAGCGGAGTAACGGAACAGCTCTCCAACGCCAAACCGAACATCAGCAAGGTCGCTGCGGCCGAGGACGCCCTCGCCACCCTCGACCGGGACATGTGGGCGGTCCATCCCGCCGAGCTCATAGCCCCTGCGTTTGTGGCCTATCGCGATGTGGAGGGGATGCTCGGCGGCCGGCTGAAGGCCCGGTATGTCC
Organism: Frankia sp. RB5; assembly: GCF_059816245.1. Classification (NCBI taxonomy): domain Bacteria; kingdom Bacillati; phylum Actinomycetota; class Actinomycetes; order Frankiales; family Frankiaceae; genus Frankia; species Frankia sp. RB5. The sequence continues at coordinate 32,635 of NZ_JCBATA010000064.1, read as the reverse complement.
ACCGCCTCACCCTCCTCGCCGGCCAGCTCGCCGCCGGCCTGTCGACCGTCTGCCGCTACGGCGGGGAGGACCGGCTCGCCCGCGAGTTCATCGGCCTCGCCGAGGAGCACGCCGACGACGTCCAGGAGCCGGCGCTGATCGCCCGCGTCGCCGGGCTGCATTCCTGTATCGCGTTCAATGCCAGCCAGTGGGGGCTTGCCGCCGAAACCGCCGCCCGTGCGCTTGCTGTCGGCGAGCCGGAGCAACGCGCCCGGTTCGCCGGCTACACAGCGCGTGCCAATGCGGCGGCCGGGTACCGGTCCCGTGCCGCCGAAGCCCTGGAGATCATGAAGGCGAGCAAGCGCGACGCGGTCGCCCGAGGGGTGTGGGACGACGCCGAGGAGCATCTCGGGATCGCCGAGTGGGCAGCGCACACTCCTGGCGAGGGGCGGACGGCGATCCGCCATGGCGAACTCGCCGCTGAAACTGCGGTGCACGACACGATGGGCGTCGCCCTCGCGCACATGCTGATCGGCTACGGCCACCTCGACGGGGAACGGGCCGCACCTGACGCCGCCGCTCAGGAGGCGCTGGCCGCGCTCGACACCGTCCGAGCCGTGCCAAACGCCACCGTGACCGCGCGGGTCCAGACGCTGCACCGCAGGCTCGCGCGGTGGCCCCGGGATCCGCTGGTCCAGGAGCTGGGCCGCCGGGTCGCCGCCGTCTGACCCCAGCGTGCCGGTTACAGATCCGGCACGCTTGCTCCCCGTCCGCGCATGGCGGGCTACCCTCCCGGCATGGTCTGGAACAAGCGCGGGAACACGGATGGCGGCGCCTCATCCGGCCGTGGCGGCACGAAACGCGGCGGCAGGGACCCGGTCGTCCGCGACGACAGCGACCGGGACAAGAAGAAGCGGGGCGGCAGCACCGGCGACACCCCGGTCGAGTTCGGCGAGTGCTCGGCCTGCAACGGCAAGGGCAAAGTCGAGACCAGGACGGCCGAGCGGGACGAGGACGGCGCGTTCGATGGCGCGGCGGTGACGGACTGCACGGCGTGCGGCGGCGAGGGAAGGGTCAAGAAGAAATGACCACTCCGGAGCCGCAGGGCGAGCGGCGCATGGTGACGGCGCTGCACGTGACGGCCTGCAACAAGTGCCGGCGTGCACGCGGAGCCGCACTCGCCGGCGCACGGGGACCGCGGCCATCGCGGCAGGACGGGTCGGGCCGCTGTCCACACGGCAAAGTGGATCGGTCGGTGTGGGCGCCCGGCCATGGCCCGGATGCGGACCGCCCCGACGAGCCGCCCGCAGCACCGGACGATCCGGAGGAGCGCCGCGAAGGCCCGATCTGAGCCACCGGCACCGTCGGAGTGTCACCGCGCGGGAGGTCTGATCCCGGGCATGCCGAAAGCGCCCCCGGCCACCCGCGTGAGATGCGGGTGGCCGGGGGCGCGCTGGCGTCTGGGGTCGAGCCGGATCAGCCCTTCGGAACGACAGTCCCGCCCAGCCGCTGGGCGACGGTCTCGGCGGTCACCGGGAACGCGGTCTGCCCGTCGCCGCCGGTGTAGCCGTCGAGGTCGACAGCCCAGCCGGGTCCGGTCACATGCCACTCCTGGTCGGAGGACGGTTTCGTCGGCCACGGGGTGCCGGTCCACACGTACACGCGGATCTGCTCGCGGGCACCACCCACCGACGGCCCTATCTCCCCGTTCGCATACCGGTTACCCTGCGCGTCGGTGTGCCGGCCGTCCTGCAACGGTGACGGGTCACCGCCAGCCTGGCGGATCAGATCCGTCGGGTTCGGCGCGGCGAACGGCGGTGCCGCGGACTGTTGGACGTCGCCGTTCGCGACCTCGCCGCACGCGGTCCGGGTGCCTGCGCGGACGGCGGCTAGTCGCCGCGCAGCCAGCCGCGTCGGCCGAGTTCGGGATGCAACAGGTCATCACTCCAGAGCAGCTGCCCGTTGGTCGTCGCCGGGTCGGCCAGCGCCGCCCGCAGCGTCGCCTCGGCGAACGACTCCGGGCTCGCCCAGTCGGTCTCCTCGGCGCCGGTCCCCAGGGTGCCGGGGGTGAGGACGGGTTCCGACGGCGCGAGCGCGTTGACCGCGATCCCGTACGCCTGCGCCTCGACGGCGACGCAGGACGTCAGGTGGTGCAGCGCCGCCTTGTTGCCGCCGTAGGCGATCGGGCCGGGCGACCCCGGCTTCGCGTAGGGGCCCTCGCCCGGCATGAACGCCGCGTACGAGCTGATGGTGACGATCGCCCCGCCGCCGCGCTCGATCATGTCCGGCAGCGTGAGCTGCATGAGCCGGTAGGACGCGAACAGCCCGATCTCGAAGTGCATCCGGAAGCCCTTGAGCGGGAAGTTCACGAACGACGCCCAGTCTCCGGTGGCCTTCGCCCGCTTCGCGGTGGCGGTGCTGTCGGCGGCGGTGCTGTTCGCGGCGTCGTTGCTGGTCGCGCTGGCGGTGCTGTTCGCGGTGGCGTTGCCGGTGGCGGCGCGGGCGGCCGACGGGCGGCCGGGCACGGTGAGGGCGGCGTTGTTGATCAGGATGTCGACCGGGCCGAGGCGGTCGTGCGTGACCTCGACGACCCGCTCGACGTCCTCGGGTCGGGCGAGGTCCGCGGGGACGGCCACCGCCCGGCCACCGGTGCTCTCGATCTCGTCGACCACCTCGTGGACGGTGCCGGGCAGGCGCTCGTTCCACTGCGCCTCGGTGCGGGCGACGACGGCCACCGCGGCGCCCTCCCGGGCGAAGGCGAGCGCGATCGCCCGGCCGAGCCCACGGCTGGCGCCGGTGACGATGGCCGTGCGACCGGCGAGCCGAGCACCGGCCACTGGTTCGCCTGCGGCGCTCACGCGGCGACCGCCGTCGGCGGGCGACGGGCGTGGAGGTGTGCGGCCGGGGCGTGCCCGGCCCGTCCGTGCGGAAGGTCCATGTCGGGTTTGTAGGCGGGCCGACGTCTGTGGGTCAAACCACACCCTGCGCGCTCTACACTGCGGCCATGCCGGTCGAAGGCACCCCGGGGGCCTCTGCGCAGAGCTGGGTGCCGCTGCTGATCGGTACCGCCCTGCCCGCCCGTCCCTACGTGGCGGGCGCCGGAATCGTCGAGGTGCTCGCCACCGCCGGCTACGCGCCCGGGGCGAGCCGGGTCGCGCTGTCGCGGCTGTGCGCGGAGGGCTCCCTCGAACGGCGTCGCGACGGTCGGCACACCAGCTACCGGCTCAGCAGGCAGATGGCCGAGACCGTCGCCTCGGTGGGGGCCCGGGTGGAACGGTTCGGCCACGCGGGTGACTGGAACGGCTCGTGGACGATCGTGCTCGCCTCCGTCCCCGACGAGCTGCGCTCGGCGCGGCGTCGGCTGAGCGCGGCGCTGGCCTTCCTCGGGTTCGGCCGCCTGCGGGAGGGGACCTGGATCGCGGCCCGTACCTGCGAGGACGAGGTCACCGAACTCGTCGCGCGGCTGGAGCTCAGCGCGCTGGTCGACGTCTTCGTCGGCCGCCCGGCCGGGGTCGCCGACGTCGACACGCTGCTGCGGCGCTGCTGGGACCTGGACTCGCTCACCCGGCGCTACCAGGACTTCGTCGACCGCTTCGCCGACCTGCGCCCACAGCCGGCCCGCGCGGCGCTCCCGCCGCCCGACGTGCTGCGCTGGTGGCTGCGGGTCATCCACGACTACCGCGAGCTGGTACACCGGGATCCCGAGCTGCCGCCGCGCTCGCTGCCCCCCGCCGCCCGCGCGCTGCGGGCCGAGGTCGTGCAGACCTACGCCGTCGTCCACGGCGGCCTGCGGGCTCCGGCGCGTGCGCAGGTCCGCGCCGCGCTCGGGATCAACGCCGTGCGCGCGTCCGTCGGTGTGGGCTGACCCGCGCGGCGTCCGGACGGATAACGGTTGATGGCCGCAGCGGCTGGCTTCTGTTAGCTTTCGTCCGACGGTCATGGGACCGGCGGGGGGAGAGGTGGCGCGGATGCGGATCGACGGGTTCCTCGGCGGCCTGGAGCAGGCGGCCGGCACGGCCCGCGCCGCGCAGGACGTCGGATACGACGGCGTCTGGGCGACGGAGGTCAACCAGGATCCGTTCCTCCCGCTGAGCCTCGCCGCGGCGGCGACGTCCACCATCCAGATCGGCACGTCGATCGCGGTGGCGCTGTCGCGCTCGCCGATGTCGCTCGCCTACACCGCGCACGACCTGGCCCGCTTCAGCGGCGGCCGACTGGTGCTGGGGCTCGGCTCGCAGGTGCGGGCGCACGTCACCCGCCGGTTCTCCATGCCGTGGGGCCGGCCCGGCCCGCAGCTGCGCGAGTTCGTCCTGGCGATGCGCGCGGCATGGTCGAGCTGGGCGGATGGGACACCGCTCGCCTTCGAGGGCGAGTACTACCAGCACACGCTCATGCCGCCGACCTTCGTCCCGGTGCCGAACCCGGCCGGGCCGCCGCCGGTGTGGCTCGCCGCTGTCGGCGAGGTGATGTGCCGGGTGGCGGGCGAGGTCGCCGACGGCATGATCTGCCACGGTTTCAGCACGCCGAGGTGGCTGCGCGAGCGGACGCTTCCCGCCCTCGCCGAGGGGCGTCGCCGAGCCGGGGCGCAGGACGGGTTCGCCGGCTTCGAGGTCGTCGCCCACCCCTTCGTCGTCACCGGCACGGACGAGGAGATGGCCGCGGGGCTGGCTGCGGTGCGCCGCCGGATCTCCTTCTACGGGTCGACGCCCGCCTACCGCGCGGTGCTGGACCTGCACGGCTGGGGCGAGCTGGGCACCGAGCTCACCGCGCTGTCCAGACAGAACCGGTGGGCCGAGATGGCGGCGCTGGTCGGCGATGAGGTCGTCGACGCCTTCACCGTCGTCGCGGCCCCGCGGGAGCTGGCAGCTCGGCTCGCCGACCGCTACGGCGGGCTCGTGACCCGCCTGTCGTTCACCCCGCCCGCGTCGCTCGACCGCGACGCGAGCCACGGGCTGATCAGCGAGCTGCGGGCCATCCCGGCCCTCGGCGCGCAGCATGACCCGACGCGGGCCGCCGCGCCCGAGCCGAACCCCGGAGGTGCCCGATGACGTCTGCGGACGCGAACGTGGACGCGAAGGTGGACGCGGCGCAGGCCGTGGACCTGGTGCAGCGGGAGGTCGTCGAGGACGGCGTGACGCTGCTGCGGCTCAACCGGCCCGCGCGGCTCAATGCCATCACCGGGGCACTGCTGGTCGCGCTGCACCGGCGCCTCGACGAGATCGAGGCGGACCGCTCCTGCCGGGTGGTGATCCTCACCGGCGCCGGGCGGGGCTTCTGCGCGGGCGCCGACCTGCGCGGCGGGGACCCGGGGGTGGCCGAGCCGTTCGAGCCGCGACCCGGCACGGTCGGCATCTTCCAGCTCCAGGAGCTGTTCTCCAGCGTCGCCACGCGGCTGCGGGCGCTGTCCCAGCCGGTGATCGCCGCCGTCAACGGGCCGGCCACCGGCGGCGGGCTGGTGTTCACCCTGGGCTGCGACATCCGCTTCGCCGCGGCGTCGGCGCGCTTCTCCGCCGCGTTCGTCCGCGTCGGGCTCTCCGGCAGCGATATGGGCACGGCGTGGCTGCTCAACCGGATTGTCGGCGCCGGACGGGCGCATGAGCTGATGCTGACCGGCCGGATCATCGACGCCCACGAGGCGCAGCGCATCGGCCTCGTCCTCGAGGCGGTGTCGGACGACGCGCTGCTTGACCGGGCGCTGGTGACCGCGCGGCAGATCCTCGCCAACTCGCCGTTCGGCGTGAAGCTGACCAAGCAGAGCATGTGGTCGGCGCTGGAGATCCCCGGCCTGGAGGCGGCGATCAACCTGGACAACCGCACCCAGGTGCTGACCTGCTCGACCGCCGACAACGGCGAGGCCGTCGCCGCCTACCTGGAACGCCGCGAGCCCCGCTGGACGGATTCCTGAGCCCGCCGTCAGACGCGCAGCAGGGACGGGTCGGCCGCGGAGAAGTAGTTGGCGACGTAGGGGCGCACGGGGGAGGCGCCCAGGTGGGCCTGCTCGGCGGCGGGGTCGACCGGGCCGACCAGCGTGCCGGTCGCCTCGTCATGGCGGAAGGTCCGGTAGCCGTGGATGGCGAGGGACTCGAACACCTCGGCGGGCGTGCCGCCCTCCCCGACCAGAGGATCCTCGCTGATCTCGAAGCAGAGGACGCCGATGCGGTGGCCCGCCAGCAGGCCGGCGGCGCCGGTGAACACGTGGCGCTCGAAACCCTCCACGTCCACCTTGCACAGCGCCACCCGCTCGACACCCTCCCGCTCGGCGAAGGCGTCGAGCGTCACCGCCTCGACCTCGACCGACGCGCTCGGACGGACCGCCGCGCCGTCGTAGCCGTACATGGGATGCGCGCCGAGCGAGTTCCAGCCGCAGGCCGGGTCGTCGAAGACGTGCATCGTCGCCGTGCCCGGGGCGTCGGTGACGGCCGCGCGCACCACGTGCACGTCCAGGCACCGGTTGAGCGCGAGCGTCTGGGCGAGCCGGTCGGCGGTGGCGGGCACCGCCTCGAAGGCGAACACCCGCCCGGCCGCGCCGCTGCGCCGCCGGGCGTGGACGCTGTAGACGCCGAGGTTGGCGCCGACGTCGAACACCACGTCGCCGCCGCGCAGCAGCCGGTCCATCAGGGTGAACGCGGGCCGGTCGCCGGGGCGGCGCATGAGGGAGCGCAGCCGGTCCCGCTCGCCGGCGGGGATGAGCAGGGCGATGCCGTACTCGTCCTCGACGACGACCGCGCCGCCGCGCACGGTGCCGACGGCCACCCGGGCCCGCCAGGCCGCATCCTTTGCCGCCACCACACTTCCGCGCAGCCGCGCATTGCGGCGCAGTGTGGCTCTGGCCTGGTCGGCTATGCGTGTGGCTAATTCGACGCCGGGCACTAATCCACCCCCGTGGACATGGATTTCCAGGGAATCGCTGCCGTGCGTGGGCAGCCTAGGCCCGCCGGCGGGATCCTGTCAGTCCTCTTATGCCTGTGATCTGAATCACATCACGTATGCGGGTGTCTGGGAGGCGTTCCCGGGGATTGCGCCTCCGCAGAAATCAACCCTCACGTGACGGTGTATTCAGTGCCAGTCGACGACCTCGTCGACGAGTCCGGCGCGGTCCTGTGCCACGCGGGCGCAGTAGACGTCCATGTGCGCGGTCATGAGCCGCTCCGCGAGCTCCGCGTCGGCGGCGAGGATCGCCCGGGCGATCGCGGCGTGCTGGGCGATCGCGACCTGGCGCTCGCCGGGCTCGGTGAGGACCTCGCCGTCGATCCGGGCGAGGGTGATGTCCCGGATCGACTGGCACATCAGGGTGAGGATCGGATTTCCGGCCGCGGCGATGATGGCCGCGTGGAATCCGGTGGCGAGATCGGCGTACACGGCCGGCTCGGCATCGGCCGGACCGCCCACGGCATACCGTTCCAGATCGCGCAGTGCACCGCGATCCGCGTTTCCGGCGGCCAGTCGGGCCATGAGGGGTTCGAGTGCGGCCTGCCCGTGCAGCAGATGCGCATAGCGCGCCCCGAGCAGATGGAAGAACAGTGTCTCCGTCTTGCCCAGGGCGGTGCTTTGCGGGCCGACGAGGACGGGCCCGCCGCCGGGCCCCGGGCGGATCGTGATGAGACCCTGGACCTCGAGAATGCGCAGCGCCTCGCGCACCGAGCCACGACTCACGCCGTAGCCCTCGATCATCTCCGCCTCGCTCGGGAGATTCGCGCCGAGGGGAAGTTCCGCCAGGCGGCGGACGATCTCGCGCGCGAGTCGGATGGCGACCTTTTCCGTGCGCATCATCCCGGCGTCCGCGGCGGAGACCCCCCGGGCGCGGTCGTGTTGTCTGTTCGCGGCCGGCACCGCGGCATCGTATCGGTATGTACCGGATGACCTGGCAGGTATACGCGCGGAGCGCTCCTCGAGCGACGGCGACAACGAAGAATCGTATTAATAATTCATGTCGCAGAAGGGGTTGATGGGAGGCGGTGACGCTTCCGCCCCGTTTTGTCCGCGGTGATGCGCCCGGCGTCGTGTGGGGTATAGCTGCTCTGTGTGTTCGACGTTGTGCGGAGTGTGGGTGCGGGTGGTGGCGGTCGCGATCGTGCTGGCCGCGCTCGTCCTCGCGGCGGGGCTCGTCGTGCGGTCGGGACCGGCGGGCGACGTCGGTGCGCGGCCGGCGACCGGGGCGCCGCCGCCGTCCGGGGCCGCGGACGCCGCGCTGTCGGTGGTGCCCGACGTGGTGGCGAACGCCGAGCCGTCGGTGGTGACGGTGTTGGTCGGCAGCGAGCTCGGCAGCGGCATCGTCTACCGCGGGAACGGGACGATCGTGACGAACCAGCACGTCGTCGCCGCGGCGTCGGACGGGCGGGTGCAGGTCGCCTTCGCCGACGGGCGACGCGTGCCGGGCCAGGTGCAGGCCGCCGACGCGATCAGCGACCTCGCGGTGGTCAAGGTCGACCGCACCGGGCTGCCCGCCGCCCGGTTTCGCACGCAGCCGCCGCGCCTGGGCGAGCTGGCCGTCGCGATCGGCAGCCCGCTCGGCCTGGAGAACAGCGTCACCGCCGGCGTCATCTCCGGGCTCAACCGCACCCTGCCCGGCTCCGGCAACGGCGGTCAGGAAGGCCCCGGCGGTCCGGGTGGCTCAGGGGGTCCGGGTGGCTCAGGCGGTCCGGGTGGCCCCGGCGGGGCGAGCGGGAGCGGGCCGGGTGCGGCGCAGGCCGCGGGGCCGCGGGTCGATCTGATCCAGACGGACGCGGCGATCTCACCCGGCAACTCCGGCGGGGCGCTGCTCGACGCGCAGGGCCGCGTCGTCGGCGTCACCGAGGCATACATCCCGCCGTCGAGCGGCGCGGTATCGCTCGGGTTCGCCATTCCGTCGGCGACGGCCGTCGACGCCGTGGAGCAACTGCTGCGCACCGGCACCGTGCGGCACGCGTTCATCGGGGTGCAGGCGGTCACACTGACCCCGCAGATCGCCGCTCAGCTGGGCCTCGCCGTGCGCAGCGGCGCGCTGGTGCTCGCCGTCGTCGCGGGCGGCCCGGCGGACCGGGCCGGGCTCGAGCTGGGCGATGTCATCCGCTCCTTCGACGGGCGACCCGTCGTCACCGCCGAGGACCTGACATCGGCGCTGCATGCGTCATCGCCGGGAGAAACGGTGACCGTCATTGTCAACCGGAATGGCCAGAGCCGTTCTCTCCGGGTCACCGTCACCGATCGTCCGACCTGAAACGGCCCATCGCGCCCGTGGTGTTTACGCATTTTTCGGCCGGCGGCCACCGTCGCGTTGGGGCGCCCGGCGCCTGGCGGGCCTACGTTCGGCGCCATGCCTGTGAGTCCTCCGAACGAAGTGGTGGCATCCGGCGTTCCCGCCCAGGTCGCCCGCGACATGACGATTGCGGAGCAGCACGACTGGCTCCAGACCTTCCTGCGCCGCCGCCCGGTCAGCCGGCGCGGCATGCTGCTCGGCGGTCTCGCCGGCGCCGGCGCCGCGACGCTCGGCACGACCCCGTTCGGCCGCGCCGCCTACGCCGCGACCACCGCCGACGCCCCGCTCCTCGTGGGTGGCCGGCACACCGCCTTCGGCGCGGACCCGGCCCGCCAGCTGCGCCTGGCCGGTCAGCTCACCCGCAACCCCGGCCGCGGCAAGGTGCTGCTCGACATCGGCCCGAGCCGCGCGCTCGGCGGCACCGTCGAGGCCGAGATCCGCCCGCTGCTCTCGCAGGTGCCCCAGGTCGACGGCTCGATCCTCACGGTCGAGCAGTTCTACGTGCACGCCGCCTTCGACCGTCTCGCCCCCGGCCGGGAGTACTACTACCGCTTCCGCGTTCCCGGCGGCGCCGCGACGCCGATCCAGGCCGTGCGCACCGGCCACGCCAAGGGCCGTCACGGCGGGTCGTTCCGCTTCACGATGATGGGCGACCACGGCTCGAACACCACCCCGCCCGGCGACCCGAAGGGCGTGTTCGACGACGATTACTACAAGGACGACAACCAGCCGACCGTCGCGCACGCCTCGGCGATCACCGCGGCGATCGCCCGGCTGGACCCGCACTTCCACCTGCTCGCCGGCGACATCTGCTACGCGGACCCGTCCGGCGCGGGCAAGCCGCCCAGGCGGACGACCACCGGCCAGCCGCCGGCGGGCTTCGACAACTTCGACCCGACGGTCTGGGACGTGTACCTGTCCGACATCGAGCTGTCCGCGTCGCGTACCCCGTGGATGTTCGCCACCGGAAACCACGACATGGAGGCGCTCTACGCGCCGCACGGCTACGGCGGCCACGCGGCCCGCCTCGACCTGCCGACCGACGGCCCCAAGGGCTGCCCGAGCGTCTACTCGTTCGTCTACGGCAACGTCGGGGTGCTCTCGCTGGACGCCAACGACGTCTCCTTCGAGATCAAGGCGAACACCGGCTACTCCGGCGGCGCCCAGAACTCCTGGGTGGAGCGCACCCTGAAGGCGTACCGGGCCGACCCGGACATCGACTTCATCATCGCGTTCTTCCACCACTGCGCCTACTCGACGACGTCGCAGCACGCGAGCGACGGCGGGGTGCGCGCCGCGTGGACGAAGCTGTTCGACACCTACCAGGTCGACCTCGTGCTGCAGGGTCACAACCACCTCTACGAGCGCACCGACCCGATCCGTGCGAACGCCCCGACCCGCGAGGCGCCCGACGGATCGACGGTGGACCCGGCCAAGGACGGCACCATCTACATCACCGCCGGCAGCGCCGGCCGGCCGCGCTACCAGTTCCAGACCGGCGAGCCGGAGTCCTACCGGGGCAAGGTCGTCGCCGGGTCGAACGTCGTGCCGAACAGCTACGTCTGGGCGCCCGACGGCACGAAGGCCCCCGAGGCGATCAGCTGGTCGCGCACCCGCTTCGACAACTACGCCTTCGTCGCGGTCGAGTCGGCCCCCGGCGCGCCCGGCGGCACGTCCTGCCTGACCGTGCGCGGTATCGACGAGCACGGCACCGAGTTCGACCGTGTCACCCTGCGCCGCACTGTCCCCAAGCACCGCTGACGCGGCGCAGCAGCTGACACGCAGCACACCCGATGGTCCCGCGGCGCCACCCGGCCCCGCGGGACCATCGCGTTCCGCGGAACGCCCCAGCGCCGCCCCGACTCGCAGGCACCCGGATCCATGGACGCGGTGGCGGTAATGAGGCGGTCCGTCCTACCTCCGGCTATCACCGTCCGCGTGGGTGGGATGCTTTCGCGGTGGCTCTGGGGGATGTTGCGCCGACCGGTCCGCATGGGCGAATCTTCGTCAGCTATGCGCACGACGATCGTGCCTGGGCCGAGTGGATTGCCTGGCAGTTGCAGGATGCCGGCTGGCAGGTCGATCTTCAGGCCTGGCATTCGGTCCCCGGAACGAACTTCGTCGCTTGGCTGGATGCCTGTCTCGCCCGCGCCGATCACGTTCTTCTCGTCGTGTCGACAGCCTTCCTGCATTCCACCTGGTCAGCGGCAGAATGGCAGGCCCGCTACCAACCTGACCGCCGGGTTCTCGTCCCGGTCCGAGTCGAGACGTGCGACCTCCCCGGCCTTCTGGGGTTGTTGGTCCGTATCGACCTCTTCGAGATGGACGGGGCCGACGCGCGCCAGGCGCTGCTCCGCGGCCTGCGCGGCGCACGCGACGGCCATCTGATGCCCATCAGTGAGCCGGAGTTCCCACAGACGGCTCGCACCGCGGAACCGAGATCCGATCCGGTCGCGGCGGCCGGTGCGGGGGCCGCGACCCCGCCGGGTTTTCCCGGTGCCGGGCTGGACCTCTTTCTGGACTGGGTGGCCGAGGCGTGCGCGGATCGCCACCCCGAAGCGTCCGTCCGCCTGATCTCCTGCGCTGGTTCTCGCGGCACGATGATGCGGATGTACGTGGAGGTGGCAGCTCATCGGGACGGTCTCCACGAGGTATGGCCGGTCGGAGTGTGGCCGGGTCAGCCGGATCGACACGTCGTCGAGGACTTTCACCGCACGGTGCACGTCTTGTACGAGGCCCGCGACCGGTATGTCGAATCCGAACTGGTGTACGGAGTCGCGTTGGCCGACCCGGGGCTGCGTCGCTGGGCCCGTCGCCAGCTCGGCGTCACCCTGCTCAGCCTGGCGGAACTCGAGGGCCGGTGGGATCCGCGGAGCTATCTGATCCGCCAGACACGGCGCCTGGAGGAGAATCCCGACTATCCGCCCCGGCTGTATGTCCCGCCGCGGTATGTCCTGCTCGACGACGCGCCCCGAACCCCGCCGCGCGACGACGCCTTCTCCGCGGTCATCAACTGGCTCGATGACGAGGACGCCCGACTACTGCTGGTGCTGGCCGATTTCGGGCACGGCAAGAGCTTTCTGCTTCGTGAGCTCGCCCGGGTGCTCCCGGTCGAGCTGCCACGGGTCGTGCCGATGCTGGTGGAGCTGCGGGCGCTGGAGAAGAGCCACAACGTCGAGGACCTCATCGCCCTGCATCTGTCGAAGGTCGGCGAGCCGAACGCGAATGTGCCTGCCGTGCTGCGGATGCTGCACCGCGGTCGGGTCGTGCTGCTCTTCGACGGCTTCGACGAGCTCGCCCAGCGGGTGACGTTCGACCGCGCCGCCGAGCACCTGCGGATGATCCTCAAGGCGGTGACAGGGCGGGCGAAGGTGGTGCTGACCAGCCGCACCCAGCACTTCGCCTCCGACGACCAGTGGCGCACCGCTCTCGGTCAGGAGGTGCACCAGCTCGCCGCGAGCCGTCTCGTGCGGCTCGTCGACTTCGACGAGGAACAGATCCGGGAGTACCTCGTTCATCTCTTCGAACTCGCCGACGCGACCGGCGGGCGCGAGAGGGACACCGGTCAGGCCAGCAGTCGTGCCGACACGGCCGACGCCACGAGACGACAGCGCGCGCGGCACCTCGCCGACGACCGACTGCGCCTCATCCACGACATTCGCGACCTGCTCGGGCTCTCCGCCAATCCCCGCATGCTGTCGTACATCGCGGCGCTGCCCGAGTCCGACCTGCGGGCCGCCCGCTCCGCGGACGGAACCATCAGTTCCGCCGACCTGTACGCGACGCTGATCGACCGGTGGCTGCTCTTCGAGGCCGACCGACGCCGGCCGACCCGTGGCTCGCAGCCGAGCCTCGGCTCCGCCCAGCTGCGGACGGCCGTCGACGCGCTCGCCGTCGCCCTGTGGGCGCGTGGCGAGGAGGCCCTGCCGGTGGAGGAGCTGACCGCCAGGGTGCAGTCTGCGCTCACCGACCTCAGCGCCGCTCGGGTCAGCCCTGCCGAGGCCGCCTTCGCCGTCGGCTCGGGAAGTCTGCTCGTCCGCGGCGACGACGACCGGTTCGCCTTTGCCCACCGCTCGTTCATGGAGTACCTGGTCGCCGTCGCCGCCGCCCGCGAGCTCACCGATGATCCCGACAACGGCGAGGGCCTTCTGGCCCGGCGTCCCCTGTCGGACCTGATGGTGGACTTTCTCGTCGGCTCCGCCTCGCGTCCGCTCCTGGTCCACTGGGCCCGTGTGGCGCTCACCAGCTACGAAAGGATGGTCGCGGACGGAGAGAGTTTGCATGTCGACGAGGACATGCCCATCCCGCGGCGCTTCAGGACCGTTACCCAGATGGCCAGGGACAACGCCCTGGCCATCGGACGCCGCCTCGACCTCCGGCTCGGCGCGCTTCACCTGGCCGGCCAGGACCTGCGGGGGCGCGACCTGTCCGGGGAACGGGAGAACCTGCGCCACGCGGACCTCAGCGGCGCCATCCTCGCCGGCCAGCGGCTGCACGACATCGACCTGACCGGCGCCGACCTGACCGGCGCCGACCTGCGCGACTGCTGGCTGGTCCGGCCTGTGCTCACCGGGGCCCGGCTCGCCGCAAGCCGGTGGAACCGCGCGGTACTCATCGACCCCGTCCTCGACGAGGATGCCCGGGCCGGCGACGAGCTCGCGACCGCCATCATCTCCGGGCGCGACGATCCCCGCCCGATGATCCGCCCGGCGGCATCGCCGGACGGCGTCCTCGCCCTGTCACCCGACGACGAGTGGATCGCCATCGCCTGGGGGCCGGCCGTGCTCGTTCTGCGCGCGGAGACGCTGGAGGAGGTCTGCGTCCTGCGCCAGGACTGGTCGGTGACCGCGATGGCCTTCACCGCGGACCTGCGGCTCACCACGGTCAGCGCCGACGGTCAGGCCCGGGTGTGGAACGTCGCCTCCGGCCACCTGATGGTGGAATGGGCGACCGCCGCGACGCGCGCCGCTGACGTGACCTTCTCTTCCGACGGCAGCTGGCTTGCGGCCGCTGGTTCTGATCACGTCCTGAGGGTGTGGATGGTCGTCAACGGCCAGCAGACGGCGGCCTGGGCGTTTCCGGCCCGGCACGCCCGGGCGCTCGCCCTGTCGAGCGACGGCACCTGGCTTGCATCCTGCGACCACAGCGGGGTCTTCCACTCGTGGGATGTCGGTTCGGCAAAGCTGTTGTCGATGTGGGAAACGGGGTTCACAGGCGACGAAGCGATGCACCTTCGTCTCACCGCCGACGGTGCCATGGTCATCGTCGGCCTCGCCGGCAGTGTTGAGGTGTGGAACTGGGACAGGAAGAAAGCCAGCTGGCACAGCGCCCCTGCCACTGATGCGGCGAACGTTTCGGCGGTGTCCCCCGATGGCACGTGTGTCGTCCTTGAGGCACCCGGCGGCCTGGAGGTGTGGCAGCCTTCTCGGGCCGCACCTCTGAGAGTGGGGTCCGGTGCCGCCTTCCTAAGCAACCAGAGGTCGAACTCAGACAGATATTCACTGGGCTGCGCGTTCTCGCCCTCGGGCGCGAGGATGGCGGTTCTGGACACTGATCGCACGCTGCTGACGTGGGATTTTCCCAGCGAGGGGCTGGAGCCGCTGGCGGCCAAACGGGTGGGTGCCGCCCCTCTCGCGGTCCGCCTCGCCCGTGAGGTTGGGACAGCGGTGGCCGTCGATCCAGATCATGGAGCGCATCAGTACCGACTTCTTTCCCTCAGCTCGGCTCGCCTCCTGCGCCTGCTCGTGGACACCGACCGCAACGCCGTGCTCGGCAGCCGGCGAGAAGCCGAGATCGTTGCCGTGTCGGACGACGGCCGGCACGCCGCTGTGCGCATCGACCACCGGCACCTGGCGAGGCTGCAGCTGGTGCGGCTGCCGAATCCGGATCGGGACCGGGAGGGGACCCGAGGCAGGGTTGTGCGGCATGCCGAGATGCCAGGCGGAGTGACAGCGGCGGCCTTTTCCCCGGACGGCCGACAGCTGGCGGTCGGAGGCCGTCGGGGAGAGGTAAGCATCCTGCACGTGCACGCCTCCGAAGCTCACCGTGATACGTCGGATCCGGATGGTGCTCGGGTAGCGAGATCGTCGGATATCTCCGTGGGGTCGGCGATCCGGGCGCTTGCCTTCTCCCCCGACGGCAGGCTGCTCGCCTGTGCCAAGGACTTTCTGGTCGAGGTCTGGCGGGTGGCGGGTGGCGGGTCCGTCCTGAGCCGCGAGGTCACCATCAGCCCGTCGGTCGTGGCCTTCTCGCCGCAGGGCAGCCTCGTCGTGGCCGGCCGCCAGGGTGTCGTCCTGTGGCGCCACACGTCGGACGGTTGGACCGAACAGCCTGCCCGGATCGATCTGGCCCGGTGGGCGGGCACGGCGGTGACCGCGCTCGCCTTCTCGCCCGACGGGTCGATGCTTGCCGCCGGTGGGCATCGCGACGGGACGGGGAGGGTGTGGACGTGGTCGATGACGACGGGCGCGATGGGTGAGGTCAGCACCGCGTCCGGCCCTGTCTGCGACCTCATGTTCGCGCCGGACGGCGAGGTGCTCGCCGTGGCGGTTCCTGACGGCGGGATCCGGTACTGGAGGACGGCGAGGCTCACCCGCCCCGCGGCACTCGTTCCGTTCGGCGGAGGCGGGTACGCACTCCTGCAGGCCGGCGGGTCCTTCCATCTGAAGGGGGATCCGGACGCCGGCTTGTGGTGGTCCGCGGGGCTGCGCAGGTTCGGAGCCGACGACCTGGCCGGTCTCACCTCGGCGGCGCAGCCCGTGACGGCTGGTGACCCGATCGGTATGCCGGCACACTTTCTGCGCGTTGATGCCCCGACGGGAGCAGAGCCGAGACCGGCCGAGGCCGGCGAACCGTCGCGGTGGACGAGGGCCTGGAATCGGTGGAGGACCTGAGCCCTCCACCAGTCCCGGGTGGTCGCGGGCCCTGGCATCTGGTGAAGGCTTCGAGGCCGTCGTTCGGCTCAGTGGGACGGCGCAGAGCCCTGAGGCCAGGCGAATTTCTGTCGGACCCGCCGCCTACCGTGATCGCTCGCGGGGAGTAGGAACGGACGACGACAGGGAGTCGCGTGCCATGGCGGACGAGGATCGGCCGGCGGGCAACGAACGGGCGGCGCAGTCGCGGAGGATGGTGCGTCTTTCGGGACGGGGCCCGGTCCCAGGGGCGCCGCCAGCGCGGGGCCCGGGAGCGATGCCGGCCGAGGTGTCGAGGGGGCCCCTCGGCCAGCCCGCGGCGTCGGCGGCTGTGGTGCCCGCCGATCTGGTCGAGGCGGTGGCGGGGCCGGTCGGGGAGATGGTGGCAGGGCTTGCGGGGCTGGTACCGGCTGCGGTCGCGGCGCGACTGGGGCGCCTGCGTGCTCCGGATCCCACGACCAGCGCCGGTTCCGTCGCGGGCGCCGATGCCGGATCGGGCTACGGCCTGGACCGTCGATCCGGCCGGAGCCGAGCGTCGGTGGTCGGCACGGTGTACGAGGGGCCCCCGGGGCCCTGGGCGGATCCCGAGAGGAGCTCTTTCGTGCCGGGGCGGATCTACAACGTCCGTCGCACCTGGCCGTTGCCGGGGGATTCCCGGGTGCTGGAGATGCTGCATTCCCTGGCGCCGGCGATCACGGACCGGGTGCTCGGTGCCCTGGAGGTCGCCGTCGACGCGCTGCCCGAGGTGGCGCATCCGGGGGTGCTGGGTCCGGCGCCCGCGCGCCAGGTGGTCGCGCGTGCGGTGAGCGCGGACATGAGCCGGGGCGGGGCCGGTATCGAGGGGGAGGCGGCGCCCGCGGTGCAGCTGCTCGAGCAGCTGTGCCCGGGAGCCAGTGATGTGGTTGCCGCTCTGGTATCGATGCTGGCGGAGCATCCGGACGTCCGCTCGGCGCTGGCCGCCGCCGAACCGGCGCCGGTCAGTCCCTATCCGGCGAGCCCTCCCTCGGCGAGTCGGCGTCGGGCGAGCACCGGCCTGGCGAGCACAGGCCCGGTGGGTGCGCGTCCGGACGGTGTGGCGGACGCGGCAGGCACAGCGCGGCGAGAGGAGGAGCTCGCGGGACGGCGAGGGGCTGGGTTCGTCGCGCTGGGGGTGGCCGCCGCTGCCGCGGTGCTGCGAGGCGACGAGCGGCCGCCAGCCTCCACCGCGGCGGTGGTCGGCGTGGGCCTCGGCGCCGCCGCGCTGTACCTGAGCAGCGTGGCGATGCCGGTAGGGAACGCCGAGGCGCTGCTCGCCCGCCGTCGCGACGATTACCCCTGGCCGCACATGTGCTCCGGGCGCGTCCTCGTTCAGGAGCACCGCTTCGGGCTGGTCGAGCGCGCGCTGCCGGCACCTGGCACGCCCGACGTCGACTCTGGGCCCTTCGACGACCCTGCGCTGTTCGCCGAGACGGGGCTGGTCGCGGCCGTCCCGGGCGGGGTGGTGGTACGCAGCGGCAGGGCGGAGGGTGAGGTGCGGGTGACGCTGCGGGTCCTGGCGGAGCCGCCGCCGGCGTCATCGCTCGCCGAACTGGAGCGGCACTGGGACGAGATCGTCGAGGTCAGCTGGTATGCCGACGCGGGATTCGCCTCACTGCGCGGTCCGGCCGGTATGCCGCACCTGCTGGGGCAGGGGCCGCCCTGGCCGGGCGACTACCGGCTGCGCGCCCTCGCCCGCCGCCGCGATGAGGCGGACGTCGATGAGTCCCACGAGCTGTGGGTCTGGCCCGCGCCACCCGCGCCGGCGCGGGTGCTGCGCGGTACCGACCGGCTCGGGCATCGGCTGCGCGGCGAGTCGGAGCCGGCCCTGCCGCCCGAGGCGCGCTACCGGTTCGTCGTCGGGCCCCGTTCCGTGCTGCACGAGGGCGCGACGGTCACCGTCGTCTCCGGGGCCGACCGGGACGAGGTCGTGCGCGCCTTCGGCGCGGACCCGGCGCGGGCGCGCTCGCTGCGATCGCTGATGGACGAGGTCGACCGGGACGGTTGGCTCGCCGCGCTCGCGGTGCCGGAGGCGGGGGCTGTGGTCGTCATCGAGGAGAACGGGTTCGCCGGCAGCCAGCCGGAGACACTCGCGACACTTTCCCGGCTCGGGCCCGCGGCCAGCATGTTCTGGAACGTGAAGGCGATGGCCCGGCTGTCGCTCGCCCGCGACGGCCGGATCCTCGCCGCGGGTGAACTGGGCATGGACTTCCCGACCGGAGAGGAGATCGGGCCGGACATCGCGCCCTGTCTCGCCGGTCTGGACCTTGCGAGCTGGCGCGACCGGAGGGCCATCGGCCTGGTTGTCGTTGAGCGGTTCACCGGGTACGGGCTGTGTCCCGCGGATCTCGACCGGCTCTGGAACGACGATCTCGCCCACCGGATCGGGTGACGAGTGGGACCCCGGCGCCGCACCGCGGGTGGGGGAGTCCGCGGTGCGGCACCGGGGTCCCGGCCTGTCCTGATCCGGGGGTGGTCAGGACAGGTAGACCAGGGCGCCGATCACCCAGCCGGCGATCGTCGCGGCGATGGCGACGAACGTGGCGAGCCTGCCGCGGCGGCTGCCCTTGCCCCAGGCCACCGCGCCGCAGGCGATGGCCGCGAACCCGACGAAGGGCACCAGCAGCGCCACCGCCGAGAACACGAACGCCAGAATCCACAGGGTGCGGACACCGGAAGGCTCCACACCCGGGCCGGCGGGCCGCGGCGGGCGGCCGTACTGCATTTCCGCCATGCCATTGTCCGGGTAGGGCACAAAGCCGCCGTGGCTGGTCGCGGGGTTCGGGTCCGCGCCGTATCGCGGCGTGTCCGCCGGGGGATTCGGCTCGCGGTAGGGCTGGCCGTAGGGCTGATCGGCCGGCTGGGGCACAGGGATCCGCTGCGTACCGGCGTCGTCCACCGAATGCGTCGGCCTGGTCATGGGAGCTCCTCTTCTTCGTCTCACGTCAGCCGGTACTGTCGTGGCCTTTCTGTACCCCGATCCTCGGATCTATCACCGGCGATCCACAGCGAATTCAGCGTTGGTGGTCGCCTGCCGGGAGCAGCCGCAGGGCGAGGCGCGGGCAGAGGTACGCCGCGCGGCGAGCGCGCGCACATGGCGGTAACTGATTGCGTCTCGTTATCGGATCGATCACGAATCGGCGCTGGACAGCCAAAGGGTCTCCCCGCAGGCTGGGGACGTGGCAGGCAGTCCGCACCGCCGCCTGGAGCCCGTGCCGCTCCCACGGCGGACGTTGACCCGCCGGCTCTTCCTGGATTTCGGGATCCTCGTCTCCGCCCGCTGTCCTCGCGCCTTCTGAGCGCGTCCGCGCGCCGCCAGGGCTGACGCCCGCTCCTCGGCCTCCTCGGCAGGTGTGGCCGCGGCCCCGCGCGCTTCGAGCCTCACCGGCCACCCACCCATCTCCACGACCACGCCCACCGTGTCCTGCCCTGCCCGAAGGGAACGTCCGCATGTCCGAACCCGCCCCGCCCCCGCCTCCGCCCCCCGCGGCCCCGGCCGTCGACATCGCTGTGGCCAGGACCTGATGGCGGCACGAGGGCGCGGCTGCGGGGACGGGGTCCGCAGGGGGGACAGCTCGCTGTGGGCGGGGCTGGCGACCATGGTGGACGGGTCCCGCGCCCACGGGCGACCGGCGCTGTTCGCCACCGTCGCAGGCGTCGTGAACGGGATCACCATGGTCCTCGGCGCCGCGGCGATCGGCTGGGCCACCGACCATCTGATCATTCCCGCTCTCGCCGGCCAACCCGTCCCGGCCGGCACCTGGTGGGCCGCGGCGGGCGCGATCCTCGGCGTCTCCCTGCTGCGCTGGATCACGATCGTCGTGCGCGGCGTGGCCACCGGGCACGTGCAGTACGGCTCCCAGGCGCGGATCCGCCGGGCCCTCGCCCGTCGCTACCTGGACCTCGACCTGTCCTGGCATCGCCGCCACCCGCCCGGGCGCCTCGTCGCGACCGCCGTCACCGACGTCGAGGCCCTGTGGCTGCCGATGGTCATGTTCTACTTCGCCGCCGGCATGGCGATCATGCTGGTCGTGACGACGACCGAGATGTTCCTGCGTGACACGGCGTTCGGGCTGGTCGGCCTCGTTCTCGTCGCCGCCGTCCTCGGCCTGAACCTGCTCTACCAGCGGCTGCTCGCCGACCGGGCGGCTCTCGCCGCGCGCCGCCGCGGCGAGTTCGCCGCGCTCGCCCTGGAAAGCGTCGAGGGCGGGCAGGTCGTGCGCACGCTCGGTGTCGCCGACCGGGAGCGGGTCCGCATCGGCGCCGCCGCGGACCGCCTGCGCGCGGCCACCACGTCGATGGGCGCCGTCAGCTCCCTGTTCGACCCTCTGCTGGAGCTGCTGCCGGCCCTCGCGATCCTCGCGGTGCTCGCCGTGGGGGCACAGCGGGTGCAGGCCGGTGCGCTCAGCGTCGGCGCGCTCGTCGAGATCGTCTACCTGCTGCTCACCATCGCGATCCCACTCAGCGTGATCAGCCGCTTCCTGGGGATGCTGCCGGTGTCGGCCGCCGGCCGCGCCCGGGCAGGCGAGGTGCTGGCCCGCGCCGAGGTCGTCGAGCGCGGCGCCGCCACCCTCACCGGCTCCGGCCCGCTCGCCCTGCGGGCCCGCCGCCTCGGGCTGGTGCGCGGCGACACCCGGCTGCTCGCCGGCATCGACCTCGACGTCCGGGCCGGGGAGATCCTCGCCCTCGTCGGTGCCACCGGCGCGGGCAAGAGCACCCTCGTCGACCTGCTCGGCGGCCTCACGGACCCCACCGAGGGCAGCGTCGAAATCGACGGTGTCGATGCGGCTGATCTCGCCCGAGGCGAGATCAGCGCGCATGTCGGCGTCGTCCCCCAGACCGCATGGCTGTTCGCCGCCAGCGTCCGCGACAACCTCCAGCTCCAGGGTCATCCGCGCGAACGGCGCCCCTACACCGAGCCGGAGATCTGGCGCGCGCTGGCCGCCGCCGGCGCCGCCGACGTGGTGCGCGCGCTGCCCGACGGCCTCGACACCCGCGTCGGGGAACGCGGCGCCCGCCTGTCCGGCGGGCAGCGCCAGCGGCTGTGCCTGGCCCGAGCCCTGCTGCGCGACCCCCGCGCGCTGCTGCTCGACGACGCCACCTCCGCACTCGACCCGGCGGTGGAGCGGGGCGTGCTCGACACGGTGGCACGTCTGCGCGGCCAGGTGAGCATCCTGATCGTCGGCGGCCGGCCGAGTTCCGTCCTGATCGCCGACCGGGTCGCGTTCCTGCGCGGCGGGCGGCTCGTGGCCACCGGCACCCACGCCGCGCTGCACGCCGCCGAACCCGACTACCGGCACATCCTCGACGCCTACGTCCAGCAGGATGCCCGTGGGGCCCATGCCTGAGCGCGGCCTCGCCGACCTGGATCGGACGTCGCCGCGCGAGCTGCTCCGGCTGGTCCGCACGACCACGCCGACGCTGGCGCGGGCGCTGATCCGAGGCCTGCCGCTTACCCTGCTGCTGGCGCTGGCCGCCGGCGCCGGGCGCATCGTCACCCCCCTGACGGTGCAGTACGCCCTCGACCATGGACTGTCCCGGCCCGGCTCCGACCTCGGCGGAGTGGTCGGGCGCGCCGTCGCCGTCGGCGCGGCGGCCACCGTCGGCGCGCTGCTGGCGTCCTGGTGGCTGAACCTGCGGGTCTACCGGGGAGTGGAGGCCGCGCTGGCCGAAATGCGTGCCGCCGGGATCGCGCACCTCCACGCGCTCGCGCCGGGCACGTCCGCGGCGGTGCGCCCCGCCGACCTCACCAGCCGCCTCACCGCCGACCTGGACGCGGTGACGACCTTCGTCCAGAACGGCGGCGTCATGCTGCTGGTCAGCACGGTCCAGATGGTGCTGGCCGCCGGCCTGATCGCGGCCGCATCCTGGCAGCTCGCGCTGCCCGTGCTGGGACTGGCCGGCCTGCTGTTCCTCGGCATGCGCCGCCTGCAGGCGGTGGTCGGCCGCCGGTTCACCGCCGCGCGCCGCGCCATGGCGGACCTGGCGTCCGCGGTCGGCGAGGCGGTCGCCGGCATCACCGTCATCCGCGCCACCGCCACCGAGGCCCGCACCCGGGCGGCCGTCGACGCCGCCGTCGAGGACGCCGCGGCCGCGCAGCGACGCGTGCTGCTGCCGCTGTCCACCAGCATTTCGGTGGGTGAGCTCGCCATCTCGACGATGACGGCGTTCGTGGTCGTCGCCGGCGTGCGCTGGTCCGGTGCCCACACCCGGTGGGAGCCGGCGCTGCACCTGAGCGCCGGTCAGCTGGTCGCGATACTGCTGCTGGTCACGTTCTTCGTGCGGCCGCTGCAGACGCTCGTACAGATGCTCGGCGAGGCCCAGAACGCGGTGGCCGGCGGGCGCCGCGCGCTGGAACTGCTCGTCACACCCACCGGCGCCGTCGGTGCGGGCGCGGTCGAGGGGGCCGGCGCCCTGCCGCTGCCCGCCGGTCCGATCGATGTCGAGCTACGCGCGGTGAGCGCCGCCTACGGCGAGGACGGGCCGCCCGTGCTACGCGGACTGAACGTGGTCATCGCACCCGGTGAGCACATCGCCGTCGTCGGCGAGACCGGCTCGGGTAAGACCACCTTCGCCCGGCTGCTCACCCGGGAGCTCGCGCCCCGCGACGGTGAGGTTCTGCTGTGCGGCGTCCCGGCCGGCCGGATCGCGGACCGCTCGTTCGCCCGCCGTGTCACGATCGTCCCCCAGGATCCGTTCCTGTTCGACGTCACCATCGCCGAGAACATCCTGCTCGCCCACCGAAACGACGGCGATGGCGGGGGCATGGCCGCGCTGGCGGCGATCGTCGCGGCGCTCGGCCTGCGCCCTTGGCTGGACAGCCTGCCCGACGGGCCCGACACCCGCGTCGGGGTGCGCGGCGAGCGGCTGTCCGCGGGGGAACGTCAGCTCGTGGCGCTGGCCCGCACCGCGCTGGTCAACCCCGATCTGCTCGTCCTCGACGAGGCGACCAGCGGCGTCGATCCCGCCACCGACGTGCGCGTGCAGCGGGCCCTCGCCGCCCTGACCGCCGGCCGCACGACCGTCTCCATCGCGCACCGCATGGTCACCGCCGAGCGCGCCGATCGCATCCTCGTCTTCGACGACGGCCGCCTCGTCCAGGACGGTCACCACGACGAGCTCGTCCGCGTTCCCGGCCGCTACGCCGACCTGCACGCCGCCTGGCGCGAGCACACCGCCACCCGCGTCCCCCACCAGACCTCAAGGAGCGTTCCATGACGACGTCCGCAGCCTCCGTGACCACCGCGGCGGCCGCCGCCCCGAGCCTGTCGCCGTCACCCAGCCCGTCGCCGTCACCCAGCCCGTCGCCGTCACCCAGCCTGTCGCCGTCACCCAGCCTGTCGGTGTCGGCGACGCCGGGACGCCGGCTGCGGCTCGGGTTCAACGCCCGCATCTCCTTTCCCAGCGGGCGCGCCGCCGAGGCGCTGCGCGACGGCATCGAGCTGTTCCGCGTCGCCGAACAGCTCGGCTACGACACCGGCTGGGTCTACCAGCGTCACTTCGACAACTACCTGGCCGCACCGATGGTCTTCCATGCCGCCGTCGCCCAGCACACCGCACGCATCGGGCTCGGCACCGCCATCATCGGCGTCCGTTACGAGGACCCGGTGCTGCTGGCCGAGGCGGCCGGCACCGCCGACCTGCTCAGCGGCGGCCGTCTCCAGCTCGGCCTCGGTACCGGCCAGGGCGGGTTTGACGCGCTGTTCGGACAGGAACCGAACGACGGCCGCGAGCAGTCGCTGAGCAGGCTTGCCGCGTTCCTGCGCGGTGTACGGGGCGAGACCATCGGCACGATCACCGACCCCGCCGGCCTGCTGCCCGCGGGCACCGAGCTCTCCGTCCGGCCGACCAGCCCCACGCTGCCGGGACGGATCTGGTACGGCGGCGGCTCCGTGGCCTCGGCGCAGCGGGTCGGGCGTCTCGGCCTGCGCCTGCTGCTGAGCACGATCCTCAGCGGGCAGATCGACGACTACGGCGCCGAACTCGCCCGCGCCATCGACGCCTACCGCGCCGCCTACACCGGGACGGCGCCGTCGGCCGTCGCGGTCGCCCGCTCGGTGCTGCCGGCGACCTCGCCCGAACTCGCCCGCGTGTACGCCGCCTATGACGAGCAGCGCCGGACCCAGGGCCCGGCGGCCTCCCGACCGCAGGGGGCGCTGGCGCCGGTCGCGGGGCCGCCGCCCGTCCAGTTCACGATGAGTCCGGTCCACCACGGCAGCCCCGCCGCCGTCGTCGAGGACCTGCTCGCCGATCCGAGCGTCCCGCTCGGCGACGAGTTCATCGCCTTCCTGCCCCCGGCGTTCGGCCTGCGGGAGAACCTGCGCCTGTTGGAGGACATCGCCACCACCGTCGCCCCCCACCTCGGCTGGACGCCTGACATCGACACGGCGGCCGTCAGCCGGTCATGACGGGCCGTCGCGGCCGGCAGCAGGTCCAGGTCAGCGCCGTGTAGGCGAGGTCGGGCTCGCGGGAGGACCGAGGCCGGGACGGTGCCGCCGGGTCGGATGCGGCGCGGGCGTCGACGGCCCGCGCCCGCGCCGCATCCGCAGTGGCGCGGCGGCGACTACCAGGTGACGGGGATGGTCTCCGGGCGGCCGATGGGCGCCTTGAGCTCGTAGCGCAGATCCTTGGCGGGGACGGTGAGGCGCAGGCCGGGGGTCTTCTCGATCAGGGCGGTGAGCACCTCGGTCAGCTCGACGCGAGCCAGGTGCGCGCCGATGCAGTGGTGTGGGCCGTGGCCGAAGGTGAGGTTCGGGACGGGCTCGCGGGTCAGGTCGATGCGGTCGGGGTCGGGGAAGACGTCGGGGTCACGGCTCATCGCCGCCAGCGGCACGACCGCGACCTCGCCGGCGCGCACGACGAAGCCGCCGAGGTCGACGTCCTCGGTCGCCACCCGCGGGAACGTCATCGACAGCGGGTGGTAGCGCAGCAGCTCCTCGACGGCGTTCGGCAGGCCGTCGGCGTCCAGCGCGATCAGCGACTCCCACCGGGACCGGTCGGACAGCAGCGTTGTCAGCACGTTGCTGATCACGCCGCCGGTGGTCTCGAAACCGCCGATGAGCAGGGTCATCGCCAGTGAGTGCAGCTCCGCCTCACTGAGCCGCGCGCCGCTCGCCCCGCCGGCGGCCTCCTCCTCGTCGTAGGCGGCGATGACGACGTCGAGCAGCCCCCGCGGCGCGTCCGCCGGCTGCTGCTCGCCGCCGTCAGTCCGGGCGCTGGCACCGGTGGACGGGCCGGCGCCGGCGGCGCGCCGGGAGCGGACGAGTTCGCCCATGTAGCCGTAGAGCGCGCCGAGGCCGGCGGCGGCGGCCTTCGGGTCGAGGTGGAAGCGGAACAGCGACTCGCTCCAGGTCCGCACCTTCTCCCGGTCGAGGTCGGGCACGCCGAGCAGCTGGCAGATGACCTCGATCGGCAGGTGGAAGGCGAGGCCGCGCAGGTCGCCGGGGGCGCCGGCGGTGAGCATCGCGTCGATGCGGGCGCGCGCCGTCGCGGCGATCCAGGGGCGCATCCGTTCGATGCGGCGGTGCGCGAACCCGGCGTTGACCAGACGGCGCAGGCGGGTGTGGTCGGGCGGGTCCATCCACAGCAGCGAGTTCGGGTCGGGGATCTGCCCGGCTGTCAGCGGCGGGTTGAACTCGAGGGTGCGCGTGCGGGAGAACCGCGGGTCGGCGAGCATCGCCCGGGCCGGGGCGTAGCGCAGGATCAGCCAGATGGGGAGCTGGCCGGGGCCGAAGCGGACCCGTGTCGCCGGGGCCTGCCGGGCGAGGTCCGCCAGCTGCCCGGACTGCCGCGGCGAGAACGTGTCCGGGAACGGGAAGACCGGAATGTCCTGATCGTTCTGCACGGTTTCGGTGACCGACATCGAGATCGGACGTCCTTTCATGACCAGGCCGGTGGGCCGGGGGAGGGATGTTCGCCGATCGTCACATCTCCGTTGCTGCTTCGTTGATAAAAAATCCAGAAAAAGTACTTTGGCCTATGAAATGGCAACTAATCACCATCGCGCCACGCCCGGGCGGGGCGGACATGCGCGGCTGGCAACCTGCGGCCATCCGCCGGACCCGGCGCGCGCGATGGTGGTCCCACCCTGCCGGCCCGGCGCCCCGAACCCCACGTCGCCAGCCGTTTCGCCGATCGGCCCTAGTGCCCTCGCACTCGTGGTGTACCCCACCACCACGGTGCCTGTTCGTGCACGGTCGGTGCGACGTCGCGTTGACGGCTCCCCGGTCCGTGAGCCAGATTGATCGCATCTGGAAACCGACAATCCACCTAAAGGCCGTATACAAGCCTTGTCGAGGAGACCCCGTGGCGCTTCTGGTCCGCTGGTGCCAGCGGTACCGATGGCTGGTCGTCGCGGTGTGGCTGGTGGCGCTGGTCGCCGGTGCGGCGGTGGCCCAGCAGGGCGGCGCCCGGTTCAGCCAGGATCTCGGGGTCGCCGGCGCCGAGTCGCAGCGGGCGATGGACCTGGCCGCGACGGTCCTGCCGTCCGGAACCCTGCCCGACCAGGAGACCATCGTCGTGCGGGCGCGCCAGGGCGACGTCCGCGCGCCCGAGGTCCGAGCCCGGGTCGCGACCATGATCGCGCAGGTCGGCAGACTGCCCGGCGTCAGCGGCGCGCTCGACCCCTACGGACCGGCCGGCGCCATCCCGATCGGCGGCTCGCCGATCAGCGCGGACGGCAGCACCGCGCTGATCTCGGTCATCATGAAGGGCTCGCCGACCACCCCCGACCTCACCGCCGTCCGCGGGATGATCACCGCGGTGCGCTCCTACGACGGCCCCGACCTGCAGGTCGAGGCGTCCGGGCCGGGCACCACCATGATCGTGCAGAGCGCGATCTCGCCCTGGCCGATCCTCATCGCGGCCGCGGTCGCCCTGCTCATCCTGTGCCTGACGATGCGCTCGCCGGCGGCGGTGGCCGTCTGCGCCGTTCCCGCCGTCGTGACCGCCGTGCTGAGCCTGTCCGCGGTGTCGCTGCTCTCGCACCGGGCGACCGTCACGCCGCTCGCACCGCTGGTCGCGGTCGTGCTCGCGTTCGGCCTCAGCCTCGGCTCCGCCGTCGTGGTGGTCAACCGCGTCCAGTGCGGGCTGCGCACCGGTCTCGCCCCGGTCGACGCGGCCCGCGCCGCGATGCGCCACCCCGGCCGCGCGACGCTCATCGGCAGCGCGGGGCTCGCCGTCGTCATGCTCGGCACCAGCCTGCTGCGGCTCAACGTGTTCGACGGCCTGGCCCTCGCCGGCTTCGCCGCCGCCGCTGTCAGCCTCCTCGTCGTCGCCACCCTGCTGCCGGCGGCGGTCAGCGTCGCCGGGCGCGGCCTGCTGGTGTGGGCCGAGCGCACCCAGCTGCGTGCCACCGGCACCGGCCTGCCCGTGCGGCCCGGCCTGCGCTCCTGGTGGGCCCGCCTGATCGGTCGCCGGCCACAGGTGTTCGCCGGCGCGGCGGTGCTGCTGCTGGTGGTGCTCGCGCTGCCGGTCGCCGGGCTGCGCCTGGGCGGCAGCGACAACGGCGTCGACCCGACGTCCACCACCACCCGGCGCGCCTACGACCTCATCAGCAAGGGGTTCTTCCCCGGTCTCAACGGCCCGCTCATCGCCGCCGTGTCGGGCATGACGCCCGCCCAGGCCGCCGCCGTGCCGCGCCTGGTCAACGCGCTGGACACCGCCGACGGCGTCACCCGCGCCTTCCTCGTCCTGCGCAACGACCGCAACGGCCGCGCCCTGATCCAGGTGATGGCCACCGATGAGCCCCGCTCGGGGGCGGTGAGCCAGCTGGTGCACCGGCTGCGCACCGAGACGGTGCCCGCGGCGACCGCCGGCACCGCGCTGAAGGTCGACATCGGCGGGCAGACCCCACTGTTCGACGACATGTCCAGCCGCTTCGCCCGGGTCCTGCCCGCCTTCCTCGCCCTCGAACTGGGCGTGCTCGGCCTCGCCGTGCTGATCGCCCTGCGCTCGCCGCGCCACAGCATCGCCGTGATGGCGTCCAGCCTGCTGGCGCTCGCCGCGACCCTGGGCGTGCTCACGAAGGTGTTCGGCGACGGCCGCGGACTGGGGCATCTCGGCATCGAGCCGGGGCCGATCGAACCGTTCATCCTCGGCCTCATCATGATCATCGTGTTCGGGCTGGCGATCGGCATGCACCTGACCCTGCTCAGCCGGCTGCGCGGGCTGGACGACGCGCCGGACCCGTTGCGGGCGATCAGCAGCCGGCACGCCGAGGTCAGCCACATCGTCTTCAGTGTCAGCATGATGATGGTCGCCGTGTTCGTGGCCCTCACGACCCAGCAGGTCCGGATCATGAAACTGCTCGGGGTGGGGCTGTCGGTCGGCGTGGTGCTCGACGCCGTCGTCGTGCGGGTGGTGCTGCTGCCGGCCCTCGTCCACCTCGTCCGGTTGGACCAGCCGCGACGCTCCGTCGCCGGCGGTTCGTCGGCGCGGGGCCGCGGCCGTGGCCGCAGCCGCGCCGGGGCGTTACCGGTGAACGCCTCGACGGCGGCCGCCGCCGGGTCCGCCGCCGCCGGGTCCGCTGCTGTCGCCGGCGCTGGCGACTCCGCCGATCGGGCCACCATCGCCGTGCCCCGTACGAGCAGGCGCGGGGCTCGGCCGCGGGCGCAGGCGTCGCGTCCCGGCGCGGCGACAGACGGTGCGAGGAGCGCGCCGCTGTTCGTCGCCAGCTCGGCGGGCGGCCGCGCGGCGGCCGGGACCGGCCCGCCCGCCGCCGGCATGCTCACGCGGCGCGGGCGGTCCGGCGCTCACTCCGCGATACCGGACAGTGCGCTCGCGGCGGGCGACGGCGTCGACGCCGCGGACGGGCTGTTGACGGCCGGCGGCCGGCACAGCCGGCGCGCCGCCCGCGGCGAGACGGATCCGGGCAGCTCGCGGGCGGTGGTCGACCCACCGCGGCGAGGCCGCGCCGCCCGCCGGGCCAGGACCGGTCACGACGAGCGCCCGGGCCGGCTCGGCGGCGTCGGGGGGACCAGCCGGCCAGCCCGGACGGAACGCGAGCGGGCCTGGATCACCGCCGCGGGCGACGACGCCAGCTGGGCGGACGAGGAGGGCATGTGGGCGGCCGAGCCCCGTTCACGACCCGCACGCGGTGACGGCCGCCGGCAGCGTCGCGGACGGCGGGGCGAGTAGGACGCCCTGCCCGTAGCGGATGCCGGCCTCCTGGGCGGCGCGCAGCGCGCCGGCGGTTTCGATCCCTTCGGCGACGACGTCACTGCCGATGTAGTCAGCGACGTGTACGAGCGCGGCCGCGACCGCCCGGCGCGCCGGGTCGGCCTCGATGCCCCGGGTGAGCCCGCAGTCCATCTTGATGACTTCCGGACGTAGCTGCACGAGACGTTCCAGCCCGGCATAGCCGGCGCCGACGTCGTCCGCGGCGAACTGGACGCCCAGCCTGCGGAGCTCGTCGAGCTGGCGCAGGACGGTGGCCGCGTCGTCGATCCGCTCGTGCTCGGTGATCTCGACGAGGAGTCGCCGCGCGTCGGAGCCGGCGAGCGCGCCGACGAGACCGGTCGACAGCGTTGTCGCCGAGGCGTTCACCGCGAGGCGCCTCGGCGGCCGGATGCGGGGCAGGGCGGCCAGCGCCCGATGGATCGCGGCGAGCTCCAGCTCCACGGTCAGCCCCACCGCGGCGGCCGCGGCGAACCACTGGGTGGTGTCGCGCTCCCCGCCGGGGAAGCGCGACAGCGCCTCCACCCCGACGATCCGGCCCCGGGCCAGGTCGAACACCGGCTGGAAGACCAGGTCCGGCCCGCCGCGGTCGATGACCTGGCTGACCTCGTGCCACACCTGGCTGCGTACCTGCCACATCCGGTGCAGGTCCGTCACCGAGTCCCGCAGGATCTCCGCCATCATCGCCAGGAACCGCCCGTCGCGGTCGCGCAGGTCGGGGTGGGGCCGGTGGGACAGGCAGCCGAGCAGACCGTAGAGCTGGTTCTCGCCGTCGAACACGGGGACGGTGGCGTAGCAGCCGATGCGCAGTTCCCGCACCATCGGGAGCGTCGAGGTGTGGGGATTCGCGGTGGTGTCCGGGATCAGCTGGGGCAGCGCGCCGGCGAGCACCCGGGTGTAGATGCTCGTGTCGCGCAGCACCGTCGAACCCAGCCGCAGGTGGAACGACGTCGCGTCCCCGACCAGCACCTGCATCACGAGTCGGTCGGACTCGAGCCGGCCGAGCCAGGCGAGATCCTGGTCCAGATGACCGCGCAGGAAGCCGAGCAGCTCCACGACCGCTGGCGACGGGGTCGGGACGTCGGTCGGCGGGCCCAGCAGGGGTGTCGTCACCGTCATCCCATCACCTCGTCGCGCAGTGTTCCCGTATCTGGGCCTGCGGACACTCGTGGACGCGGTCGTTCTTGGCGTCCAGGTCGGATATCACTGCAGGTCAGAGGGGTGAATACCGGTCGAGAGGCGAGATTCGGCGAGATGGCGTGCTTTATGGGGGCGAGAGGGGGAAGGGATTCTACAAGGGCAGACGACGCCGCGGAGCTACCGGCTGGAGTGACCAGGTGAGCGTGTTCGACAGCTTGTTGCACGGCCTCGACAACCAGGAGCAGAACCGGACCCGGGAGCTGATCGCCGACAGCGTCGAGGCCGACCGGGCCGACGCGATCGCCGGTCGACAGCCGGACCGGCTCGTCGACTCGGGCAACCGTCGGCGCCGCTCCCGCGCCGACGTCGACCGCCGCTGACCGCAACCCACCCGTCCCTCGGGAGCCTCCCTCCGACGCCGGGAGCCGTCCCTTGCCGGGAGCCGTCTGGCGTCGCAGGCAGCCCGCTTCGGGAGCCGCCCCACGCAGTGAGCCGGTTCGGTCAGGAAGCCGGTTCGGTCAGGAAGCCGGCTCGGTCAGGAAGCCGGCCACCGCCGGTGGTGCCGCGCAGGCGGGCCTGGACCTCCGGGCGGCGCAGCGGCGGCAGCGTCGCCGGCGGCTGGCGGCGGGCGGGCAGCGCCGCGAGCAGGCGGTGCACCGAGGCGGTGACCTCGGCGACCGCCGCCTCGACGGCGTCGTCCACGGTGGCAGACGGGCGGCGCACCCCACTGACCTTGCGGACGAACTGACGGGCCGCGGCCTCGATCTCCGTATCCGTCGCCGGCGGTTCGAGCCCACGCAGTTCGGTGATGTTTCGACACATGCCGGCCACGCTAACCCGCTGATCCGACATGTCCTCGGCCTGACAGTGGTGTCCACCCCGGAATGTCCCCGCAGGGCGCCCGCGCGGGAGGACAATGAGGCGGGCTGCCGTGGCCTCACACCGCGCGGTGCGGATCCGGCCGGCAGCCCCGCGGAGGGAGTCGGACGGCCATGGCGAACTACTACGGCGCATCGGCGGATCCCGGCCAGGGCGGTCGGGGCGGTCGGGGGCGGCGCGGCGATCGCCTCGCCCAGGCCCGCCGCCTCGCCGGTCAGGCGCGGCAGGACCGTACCACGGCGTGGTACATCCCCTTCGTCATCACGGTGATCGCGGCTGGCGCGTCGTTCGACGCGTTCGGGCACGGCATCGGCTTCCTCTACGCCCTCGTGCTCACCCTGGCCTTCGTCGGGCTGACCTGGAGCACGATCCGGCTCATGCCGTCGGTGTCCGACGAGCTCAGCGTCTCCCGCGTCTCCGGGCCTCGCCGCGTCTACGCGGTCGTCAACACCCCCGTGCGTACCCGCGGCCTGTACCTGCTGGCCGCCGGCCTGCCGATCGCGATCGCCCTGATCAAGACGGTCGGCGTCTTCGTGCTCGCCGGCATCCTGCTCGTCACCGTGGTCGTCGGCGGCGCCCTCGCCGCCGCCTGGGTCTTCGAACGCCGGTAGCCGACCTGACGCCGGCGGCTGGACGCCACACCCTGCCTCAGGTGCCCCGGGGGCGAGTGGCCCATCGGATCGTCGTGACGATCGACTGACCAGCCAGACGCCCGACCGTCGCCTCAGCCGCAGGCAGGTAGGGCAGCCTGAGAGGCCATCGCGTCCAGAGATGGGTCCATCCGAGTTCGGAGGTCGGAGCGGGCTTATGCAGCGGACCAGCGATCGGCATACTCTGACCGTCTCGGAACAGGCGCTTCTTATGCGACGGGAAGGGATGGAAGAAGCGCGCTTTGATCCCGACGCACCGTGGATTCCCGGCTCTCACGACCGCTGAGAGTCAACCCTAAAGCCCTCATTTAACGTGTGATAACGTTTGTTTACACCGACTCAGGGACGGCCGGAACGTGAGTCCCGAATGGGGAATCTAAGGCTTCAGATCATAGTTGGAAGTCCCGGAAAATTCATCCGGAAATTCTTCCCATAGGTGGAATGATGGCCGATAGGGCGGCCAGGATTCCGGGCGCTCGACCTGCTGCGGCAGTCGGGTGCCACTATCACCCAATGCTGCACCAATGAGCATTTTCAAAGTTGGTTTTTTTAGATTCCTTCCTGTTCCAGGACGAAGACGGCTTGGGTGAATGTGCCGACCCGGCGTGGGCAGCCGCGGAAGCGGCTGAAGACGCGCCAGTTTTTCAGGA
>NZ_JCBATA010000063.1:0-47745 GCF_059816245.1 Frankia sp. RB5 | reverse complement strand
CTGCTCGGCGGGATCGCCGACCTGCCCGGCACCCGGCTCGTCGTGGTCGGCGACGGTCCGTCGCGCGCGGCGCTGACCCGGCAGCTGCCCGGCGCGGCGTTCCTGGGCTTCCGGGGCGGCAGCGACCACGGGTACCTCGGAGATCACCCGGCGGCCGGCCTCGGCCCCATCCCAGCGGTGCAGCACCCAGGCCGTCTGCCCCAGCGTCCAGGACGACAGCGCCAGCGCCAGCCAGCCGAGCCATCGGCCTCGCGCCCGGCCGAGACGACGCCCGGCCCTCGCACAGCTCAGCGCCGCGGCCAGACCGGCGACGACGGCGGCGGCGTCGACAGGCATCACCCGCCCCGCCCTCCTCCCCCGTGCGTCGGCCGCCCGGGACAGAGGGACCCTCACATTGCGATGGAAACGGCCGAACATATAACCCGAAATTGTCAACAGCGGACGTCGCCGCCGTCGTCAACGTAGCGCGTGATCGCTCTATCACAAAGAGTGGGCAGATGCCTCGCGTGCCGCGCGGTCTCCTAGTGCGTCCACGCCGACCACCGCCACCCGCTGCTCGGCGTGCAGGGTGCCTCGTCCCAGCCCGCGGTACACGCCCGAGGTGGGCGCGACGTCCGCGTAGTCCCGCCCGACCGCGACCGTGACGTAGCGCAGGTCGGCGAGCCGGTCGTGACACGGGTCGAAGGCGACCGCGACGACGCCGGGCTCCCGGTCGCCGGCACCCGCGAGCATGATCACCTCAACCCAGGCGTGGGACGGCCCGTCGCCGACCAGGTGCCCCGACACGTAGCGGGCGGGCATCCCGGCCGCCCGGCACAGCGCCAGCATCACGTGCGCCTGGTCCTGGCACACCCCCGCGCCGCCGGCGAGCACCTGGGCCGCGGTGGTCGTGACGTCCGTGCTGCCGGGCTCGTAGCGGACGTGGCTGTGCACCCAGCCGCAGAAGCGGCGGGCCGTGAGCATCGGATCGCCGGTGGCGAGCGCCCGGGCGGCGGCGCTCAGCGCCGCGTCCGGGGCGGTCAGCACGGTGGGGGCCAGCAGCCGCCGCCCGGTCAGCGCGGTGGCCCGCAGCCAGGGCCGGGCACCCCCGCGGACTCGGTCGAGACGGACGTCGACGTCGAGGTCGAGCTGGCTGGGCACCTCCGCGAGGCGCACCGTCGCGACCCGGGTGCCGTCGGCGCCGCGACCCCAGCCGACGCGCGCGCCGGGCGCCGAGACGGTCAGCCGGTCGGCGCGGACCGTCTGGTCGCCGTGGCGGCGCGGCGGCACCACGACGAGCCGGTGCACCAGATCGCTCGCCGGGCCGTCGTAGACGTAGCGGAACCGCTGGGTGATCCGGTACGACACCCGGGCCCCCGCCGGGAGCGTGAGCAGATCAGGAACACCGTCGCCCACGTCTGTGATTTCGGACACATGTCGGGCGTGGGTCGACGCGACGGCCACCGCGCTCGCGGCCGGCGCGGGCGGCGATCCGGCGGGCGATGTTTCCGTCACGATGCCGATCGTCGCCGCCGTCTGTTTCCCCACCGTTAACACCCAGGCCCCCACCCCCGCCGCCGTCCGCGGGCGGCAATCCTGTCGTCACAGCAAGCGCCGGCCGGCACCGTCACCGTCCCCGGCGGCGGGAATGTCCAGACAGGACGCAGCCATGCCGGGTCGGCCTGGGACTGGCACCATCTAGTGCATGAGCGAGCTGGTGGCGACCCGACCCGAACAGCCGCAGCGCAAGCCCCGCAGCGGCCTGCTCGAACCGCTGGAGGCGCCGCGGACGCCAGCGCCGTCGGATCTGCCGGCCGACCGGTTCATCAACCGCGAGGCCTCCTGGCTCGACTTCAACGCCCGCGTGCTCGCGCTCGCCGAGGATGTCTCCACCCCCCTGCTGGAGCGGGCGAAGTTCCTCGCCATCTTCGCCAGCAACCTCGACGAGTTCTACATGGTCCGGGTGGCCGGCCTGATGCGCCGCGAGGCCACCGGGCTCGCCGTGCGCTCGGCGGACGGCCTGAGCGCGCGCGAGCAGCTCGCCCTGATCAGCCGGACCACGGCCGACCTCAGCGAGCGGCACTCCCGCTGCTTCACCGCCGAGGTGGTGCCCTCACTGGCTCACGCCGGCATCAGCATCCGGTTCTGGTCGCAGCTCGGCGACGCCCAGCGGGAGCGGCTGCGCGACTACTTCCACGAGCAGATCTTCCCGGTCCTCACCCCGCTCGCCGTCGACCCGGCGCACCCGTTCCCCTACATCAGCGGGCTGTCGCTCAACCTCGCGGTGCAGGTGCGCGAGCCGGGCGGCGAGGTCGACCACTTCGCCCGGGTGAAGGTCCCGCAGAACGTGCCGCGGCTGGTCCGGGTCCCCCTGGAGACCGACGCAGAGGAGTCGGGCGGCGCCTGCTTCGTGCCGCTCGAGGAGGTCATCGCCGCACACCTCGACCAGCTCTTCCCGGGCATGGAGGTGATCAACTCGCACCTGTTCCGGGTCACCCGCAACGCCGACCTGGAGGTCGAGGAGGACGAGGCCGAGGACCTGCTGCAGGCGCTGGAGCGGGAGCTGGCGCGGCGACGCTTCGGCCCGGCCGTCCGCCTCGAGGTGGACGACGACATCGACGACGACCTGCTCACCCTGCTCATGCGCGAGCTCGAGGTGACCGAGCGCGAGGTGCACCGGGTCGCCGGGATGCTGGACCTGTCCGCACTGTGGGGGCTCTACGACCTCGACCGCCCGGAGCTCAAGGATCCGCCCCGGGTCCCCGTCACCCATCCGCGCCTGACGACCGAGGAGGGCGAGACGCCGGACTTCTTCGGCGTGTTGCGGGAGGGGGACGTGCTCGTCCGCCATCCGTACGACTCGTTCACGACCTCGGTGCAGCGCTTCATCGAGCAGGCGGCCGCCGACCCGCAGGTGCTCGCCATCAAGCAGACCCTCTACCGCACCTCCGGCGACTCCCCGATCGTGGACGCGCTCGTCGCCGCGGCCGAGGCCGGCAAGCAGGTGGTCGTGCTCGTCGAGATCAAGGCGCGGTTCGACGAGAGCGCGAACATCCGCTGGGCGCGCGAGCTGGAGCGGGCCGGCTGCCACGTCGTCTACGGCCTGATCGGGCTCAAGACGCACTGCAAGACCTGCCTGGTGGTGCGCCAGGAGCGCGGCGGCCTGCGCCGGTACTGCCACGTCGGCACCGGCAACTACAACCCCAAGACGGCCCGGCTCTACGAGGACATCGGCGTGCTGACCGCCGACCCGGAGGTCGGCGCGGATCTGACGGACCTGTTCAACGTGCTCACCGGGTACAGCCGGCAGACGGAGTACCGCTCGCTGCTCGTCGCCCCCCAGCACATGCGGGACGGGATCCTGCAGCGCATCGCCGCCGAGGCGCGGGCCGCGGCGGAGGGCCGCCCCTGCGGTATCCGGCTCAAGGCGAACAGCCTGGTCGACGAGCAGGTCATCGACGCGCTCTACCGCGCCTCCCAGGCCGGGGTGCCGGTGCACTGCCTGGTGCGCGGCATCTGCGCGCTGCGTCCGGAGGTGCCCGGGCTGTCCGAGACGGTGCACGTCCGGTCGATCCTCGGCCGGTTCCTCGAGCACAGCCGGGTGCTCGAGTTCGCCTCCACGGACGAGTTCTGGATCGGCAGCGCCGACATGATGCACCGCAACCTCGACCGCCGGATCGAGGCCCTCGTCCGGGTGGGGCACCCGAACGACCGGGCCACCCTGCGCCGGATGCTGGACCACGCCTTCTCCGACCAGGTCTCGGCGTGGGAGCTGCGCTCGAACGGCCACTGGGAGCGGCGCACCACCGGGGCGCAGGACGTTCGCCTGTCGGACTACCAGCACGACCTCATGGCCGAGGCAGTGCGGCGCGGGCACCGGTGAGGTCCGGCGCCCGCACCGCGGATCAGTCGCTGCTCGACGACACACTCGACTTGAACTCCGAGCCGGGCCGGAACTTCGGCACGACGGAGGCGGCGACGTGCACCGGCTCGCCGGTTGCCGGGTTGCGCCCGGTCCGCGCGGCGCGCTCCACCCGCTCGAACACGCCGAAACCGGTGATCGTCACCTTCTCGCCGCTCGCGACGGCCTCCTGAATAGCGTCGAACACGGCGTCGACCGCTTTGGTGGCATTCGACCGTCCGCCCTCGATCTGCTGGGCGATGCGGTCAACCAACTGGGACTTGTTCACGACAACCTCCGGACGCCCCCCGCGGTGCGCGGGGTGGGGAGCAGATCGGGCATCACACTGCGCTGCACCGTAGGCATCTCCACTGTCGAGGGCAATTCCCGCGACCGTGTCGCGTCACACAAACCCGCACGTCAGCGGGTTCGCGCCAGTGGGCGGCGGGATGCGTGCTGTGCGGCCCCCGCGAACCGTCCGGCAGATTCGTCACGATGAGTAGCTGGAGATATCCGAATTTTTGGGCGCAATGTCACGGTTTGATAGCCGGCCGCCTCCATCGCGACAGACACAACTCTGCTCCGTAGCCGACCAAACGCCGCGCGCAGTGGCCGAACCAGGCCTCCGGGACGCCCATGGTCACGCCGCGACCCGGACAGAGACGCACGTCAGCCCCGATGTGAATTGCGTCACATCAGGGCTGACATTCCTACAGGGGATACGCGGTGGTGTCAGACCGAGGTGGGCAGCCAGGCCGGCCGCGTCCCCTCGAAGACGGTGATCCGCTCCTCGTGCCGCAGGGTCAGGCCGACGTCGTCGAGGCCTTCCATGAGCCGCCAGCGGGTGAAGTCGTCGAGCTCGAACGACGCCTCGACGCCCGCCCCGCGCACCTGGCGCGCGTCGAGATCCACCGTGATCTCCACGGTGGGGTCCGCCTCGACGGCCGCCTGCAGCGCCTCGACCGTCTCGGCCGGCAGCGTGACGGGCAGCAGCCCGTTGCCGAGCGCGTTGCCGCGGAAGATGTCCGCGAACCGCGACGAGATCACCGCACGGAAGCCATAGTCCTGCAGTGCCCAGACGGCGTGCTCCCGCGACGAGCCAGTACCGAAGTCGGGCCCGGCGAGCAGGATCGACGCGCCGGCGTGGGTCGGGTCGTTGAGCACGAAACCGGGGTCGGCCCGCCACTCGGCGAACAGGCCGGCGCCGAAGCCGGTCCGCTCGATGCGCTTGAGCCACTCGCTCGGGATGATCTGGTCGGTGTCCACGTCGCTGCGGCGCAGCGGCACGGCCCGACCGGTGTGGATCGTGAACGCCTCCATCGCGAAGGCTCCCTTCTGACGAGGCTGCTAGAGGTCCGCCGGCGCGGTGAGCCGGCCGGTGACGGCGGTGGCGGCGGCGACCGCCGGCGAGACGAGGTGGGTGCGCCCGCCCGGGCCCTGGCGGCCCTCGAAGTTCCGGTTGGACGTCGACGCGCTGCGCTCGCCGGGACGCAGGGTGTCGGGGTTCATCCCGAGGCACATCGAGCAGCCGGCGCTGCGCCACTGCGCCCCGGCCGCCTCGAACACCTGGTCCAGCCCCTCGGCCTCAGCCTGCGCCTTGACCTGCATCGACCCGGGCACCACCAGGACGCGCACCCCGCCCGCGACCTGCCGGCCACGCAGCACGTCGGCCGCGGCGCGCAGGTCGGAGAGCCGGCCGTTGGTGCAGGACCCGATGAACACGGTGTCCACCGCGACCTCGGCCAGCGGGGTGCCGGCCGTCAGGCCCATGTAGGCCAGCGCGCGCTGCGCCGAGGCGCGCGCCGCCGGGTCGTCGTAGTCGGCCGGGGCGGGCACCCGCGACCCGAGCGGCGCGGCCTGTCCCGGGTTGGTTCCCCAGGTG
Source organism: Frankia sp. RB5 (assembly GCF_059816245.1). NCBI lineage: Bacteria > Bacillati > Actinomycetota > Actinomycetes > Frankiales > Frankiaceae > Frankia > Frankia sp. RB5. Next base: position 41,983 of record NZ_JCBATA010000063.1, on the reverse strand, counting down.
ACGTACGGGGTCAGGCTCGCCGCGTCGATCACGACCTCACGGTCGAACTCGGCGTCGGGGTCGGAGGCGAGCGTGCGCCAGTAGGCCACCGCCTCGTCCCAGGCCGGCCCGCTGGCCACCCGGTCGCGCCCGGCGAGGTACTCGAACGTCGTGTCGTCCGGGGCGATCATCCCGGCCCGCGCGCCGGCCTCGATCGACATGTTGCACACGGTCATCCGGCCCTCCATGGACAGGCCCCGGATCGCCGCGCCGCGGTACTCGATGACGTGCCCGGCGCCGCCGCCGGTGCCGATCCGCGCGATGATCGCCAGGATCAGGTCCTTCGCCGTGACGCCCGGCGGCAGCTCGCCCTCGACGGTGATCGCCATCGTCTTCGGCCGGCGCTGCGGCAGCGTCTGGGTCGCCAGCACGTGCTCGACCTGGCTGGTGCCGATGCCGAACGCGAGCGCCCCGAAGGCGCCGTGGGTGGAGGTGTGGCTGTCGCCGCAGACGATCGTCATCCCGGGCTGGGAGAGCCCGAGCTGCGGCCCCACGACGTGGACGATGCCCTGCCCCGGGTCGTTCATCGGGTACAGCCGCACCCCGAACTCGGCGCAGTTCTTGCGCAGCGCCTCCACCTGCGCCGCCGAGACCGGATCGGCGATGGGCGCCAGCGTGTCGGTGGTGGGCACGTTGTGGTCCTCGGTGGCCAGGGTCAGATCCGGCCGGCGCACCGGCCGCCCGGCGAGGCGCAGCGCCTCGAACGCCTGCGGCGAGGTGACCTCGTGCACGAGGTGCAGGTCGATGTACAGCAGGTCCGGCTCGCCGTCGGCGCGGCGCACCACATGGGCGTCCCAGACCTTCTCCGCGAGTGTGCGCCCCATGGCTGCCCCACTCCTCTCCTCCCCGCCAGCCCGGATGCTTGTCATCTCAGTTGGTGGGATGTCAGTATCAACTTATGGAACAGCTTAGCGGAGTCGGCGTCCTTGACAAGGCCGCCCTCGTCCTCGCGGCCGTGGAGCGGGGCCCGGCGTCGCTGGCCGAGCTGGTCACCCGCACCGGCCTGACCCGGGCGACCGCGCACCGCCTGGCCAGCGCCCTCGAGGTGCACCGCCTCGTCGGGCGGGACGACGCCGGCCGCTTCGTCGCCGGCCCGCGCCTGGCCGCCGGCGTCGGAGCTCCGCTGCCGTGGGAGCTCGCCGACCGGGCCGACCGGGTGCTCACCGCCCTGCGCGACCGGACCGGCGAGAGCACCCAGCTCTACGTCCGGCGCGGCGCGCTGCGCCTGTGTGTCGCCGCGTCCGAGCGGGCGAGCGGGCTGCGCGACACGGTCCCGGTCGGCGCGGTGCTGCCAATGACGGCCGGTTCCGGAGCGCAGGTGCTGCTCGCGTTCGCGCCGGGGCCGGAACCAGACCTGCTCGCCGCGGCTCCGTTCGATGCCGCGACGCTCGACCTGGTGCGCGCGCGGGGATGGGCGGAGAGCGTCGGCGAGCGGGAGACGGGCCTCGCGTCGGTGTCGGCACCGGTGCGCGGCGAGGCCGGCGCGGTGATCGCGGCGGTGTCCCTGTCCGGGCCGCTGGAGCGGCTGACCCGCTCACCGGGCCAGCGCCACGGCGCGGCGGTCCTCGCCGCGGCGACCCAGCTGAGCGCTCCGCCGCTTTCCAACGCACGTGTTTCCAACGCACGTGTCAACCCCGGGCCACTGGAGATCGGCGGATGACGGTCAGCGTCCGCGAATCCGCCGCTCCGCAAGAGTGACCCCGGATAGGCCCTTCGCGGTGATACCCCAGGTTCTTCGACATTTCGGATGCCCCATTCGGGCCCCACGGTCAATGGGCACAAGGACTACGCCCGTTGGGCGGACACCGAACCGCCCCGTGGGGTTTCGTCCCCCGCCGCCCGCGTGGACGCGTCGACGTCGTAGCCTGTTCGAGTCGTCCGTCTCGGATGATCGGAGAGCGAGGCCGGATGGCCCGACGGGGTCATTGCCATCCAGCGAGCAAGCGATATGTGTCGTCGATGCAGTGGGTGTCGATGCAGTGGGCGCGGCCGACCGGGGCTCTCTCCGGGTTCCGCGCGGACCGGCGGCCGTCGTCGCCCGCGACGGTGCCGTCGTAGGTCACGACCGCCACGGGCGGCGCAAGAAGGGGCAGGGCGCGGTGCGCAAACTGGGTTCGCGGTACGTGCTGCACGAGATGCTCGGGCAGGGAACGACCGGCCAGGTCTGGCAGGGGGCGCGGGTCTCCGACGGCGCACCGGTCGCCATCAAGGTGCTACGCCGGGAGCTGGCGGACGATCCGGCGATCGTCGACCGCTTCCTGCGGGAGTGGGACCTGCTCGTCGATCTCGACAGCCCCGGCCTGGTCGCGGTGCGCGACCTCGTCAACGAGCCGGACACGCTCGCGATCGTGATGGACCTCGTCGACGGTCCCGACCTGCGGGCGCACCTGCGGGAGTTCGGGCCGCGACCGGCCGAGGAGGCCGTGCGGCTCACCGTCGGGACGCTGTGGGCCCTCGACAGCGTGCACGCCGCCGGGATCGTCCACCGGGACGTCAAGCCGGAGAACATCCTCATCGACACCTCCGACCCGGCGGGGCCCATCGTCCGGCTCACGGACTTCGGCATCGCCCGGGTGATCAACTCGTCGTCCCAGGCGCATCCCACCGGCCCGGTCGGCACCCCGCTCTACATGGCCCCCGAGCTGGGCTCGGGAGCGCCGCCCACGCCTGCCGCCGACGTCTACTCGGCCGGCGTCGTGCTCTACGAGATCCTCGCCGGCTCGCCGCCGTTCGACGCGGCGAACCCGATGGAACTGCTGCGCGCCCACCGCGAGGACGAGCCGCTGCCGATCCAGGGGGTGCCGGGTCCCGTGTGGGACGCGCTCGCCCGGATGCTGGCGAAGTCCCCGCGCGAGCGGCCCGCCAGTGCCGCCGAGGCCGCCGACGACCTCGAGGAGGCGCTCGGGGTGGGTCTGCGCTCCCGCCCCGCCGAGGCGGCCGCCAGCACCCAGCGGGTGGCGCGCCCGGCCGCCCGCGGCGTCGCCGTCAGCTCGCCCACCGCGGCGGCTGGCGGCTGGAACGACCTGGAGCACACCCAGATCGCCGGCAGCATACCGGCGACGGCCACCCGGATCGCGCCGATGACCGGCGCGCGCGGCGCCGCCGCCGACTGGAACGGTGACGCCCCGACCGGGATGAGTCCCGCGGTACGCGTCCCGGCCCGTTCCGGCGGCACGGCCGCCGACACCAACACGGTGATGTCTGCGATCCCCGCGAGCAGGCAGCCCGGGCCGTCCGGGGCCGCGCCGGGAGCCGGCTCCCGGGCCGGTGCCGACCGCCGGCGCCGCACCCGGATCGCGGCCGGCGCGGGACTCGTCGTCGCGCTCGTCGCCGGTGCCGGCGGTTGGGCGCTCGCCTCGGGGGGCGCCGCGGACAACTCCCTGTCCGCTGACAGCGGCATCCAGAGCTCCGCCGACCCGAGCGCGGTCGTGTCCGCGGCCGTGCTCGGCGGTGCCCCGGGCGTGGCCGTCGGCGTCCCGGGGGCGCCGGCCGCCCAGCCCGGCCAGCATCCCGCTGGACGGGCCCTCCCGACCACCAGCACCGCGCCGAGCGCGGGCGCCGCGGCGACCACCCCCGCCAGCAGCCCGACCGCGGGCAGCAGCCCGTCGCCGTCGCCGACCGACGACGGCACCGCGACGGTGCCGAACACCGAGGGCATGTCCTTCAACGCGGCGCAGAACAAGCTGCAGTCGGCCGGCTTCACCAGCCTCAACAAGGCCTTCGACTGCTACGACACCGGCGCCGTCGACTCGGTCGTGCGTCAGTCGCCGAAGAGCGGGAAGGTCGCGAAGACCACGACCATCAGCCTGCAGATCCAGGGCAACGACTGCCGCGAGGTCCCGAACGTCACGGGCATGACCGAGTCCGGCGCCAAGTCGACGCTGAGCGCCGCCGGCTTCCCCTGGGTCAACGGCTCCTGCCCCGCCGGCTACACGAGCAAGGTGACCTCCTACTCGCCGAGCACCGGCCGACACCCGAGCAACTCGACCACGGTGACGCTGAACCTCTCGTGCAAGGCGCCCCAGGCCTCGCCGACGGCCGCTCCCACCACCCCCGCCCCGACGAGCAAGTAACCCGGCAGGGCCGGCCCGGACACCACACCAGGAAGCCCCCGCGCTCCCAGCATCCGCTGGGGCCGGGGGCTTCCTCGTGCGTGCTGCGGGCTGGCTCAGCTTGCGGGCTGGCTCAGCTTGCGGGCTGGCTCAGCTTGCGGGCTGGCTCAGCTTGCGGGCTGGCTCAGCTTGCGGGCTGGCTCAGCTTGCGGGCTGGCTCAGCTTGCGGGCTGGCTCAGCTGGGGACGGCTCAGCCGAGGTCGTCCTCAGCCGAAGTTGTCCATGGGCAGCGAGCGGACGTCGTCGCGGCGCAGTTGGCGGCCCAGCGGGCCACCGGTCAGCCGGGCCGGGCGGGACTCCTCGTCGAGCCGGAGGCTGCGCGGCAGCGCCATGGGCACCGGCAGCTCCTGCTCGGCCTGCGGGGCGAGCGCCGTGGGCGCCACCGCGCTGGCCGCCCACAGGTCGACCTCGACGATGATCTCGCCGTTGTCGGAGGACATCCGCAGCCGCCCGCCGTGCACCTCGACCAGCCGGCGCACGACGTAGAGGCCCATCCCGGCCCCGTCCGTCGAGCGGGTGGCTGTTCCATCGCGCTGGGTGAAGGGCTCGAACAGCTGGCGGATCGTGGCGGGGTCGAGGTCCGGGCCGGGGTTGCGCACCCGCAGCACCACCTCGTCGCCGACCCGGCCGGCGATCAGCCGCACCGGCGCGCCCGGCCAGGAGTGCAGCAGGGCGTTGTCGACGAGGTTCGCGACGACCTGGATGAGCGCCTGGCGCGCCATCCGGACGGGCAGCTCGGGCGGGAGGTCCACCGTCACACTGCTCGGTGAGCTCGTGTACGGCAGGGTGGCGAGGACGTGGCGGACGACCTCGGGCAGGTCGGCGATCGTCGTCTCATCCGTGCCGGTGGCCGTGGCGGCCGTCAGCATGTTCTCCAGCAGCCGGGAGAGCCGGTCGGAGTAGTTCACCGCCGCGTCGAGCAGATCGTCGAGCTGGGCGTCGGAGAGCCGGTCGCGCCGCCGCTTGATGGTGAGCAGGTTGCCCCGGATGCCGGTCAGCGGCGTGCGGAACTCGTGGGAGACGGTCGCGACGAGGTCGCTGCGGATCCGGTCGGTCTCCTCGAGGCGCGCCATCAGGCTCTGCTGGCCCTCGTAGAGCTGCTGGCGGTAGTGCTCGACCCGGCGGCGGGACTGCTCGTTGTAGTGCCAGAAGACCATCTGGGCGCAGGCGAGGGCGAAGATGAAGCCGGCGTGCAGCCCGGCCAGCAGCCACGCGTTGTCCATCACCGGCGCGCGGGCGGAGACGATCCGGCCCATCGACAGGTTCGCCACGAACACGAACGCGATCGCCAGCAGGTAGACGGTCCACTCCTCGTACAGCGCGATAAGCGCGACGACGACGAAGAAGTGGAAGTACATCGGCGTGAGGCCGTTGGAGATGTGCACCAGCACGACCGAGCAGCACAGCAGGCCGAGGCTCGCCGCCAGCGCCCGCACCCGACGCCGGCCGGGCACCACGGCCGCGGCGAACAGCAGCGCGGGGGGGCTCGCCGCCAGCAGGCCGTGTGCCGGGCTCAGGTCCCGGAACACCGCGTACCCGACGATGATCGGCAGGTGCATCGCGAGCACCAGGCACATGAGGGTGTGCCGGGCCGTCCAGTCCTCGATCGGCAGCCCACGCCCGCGCGGCAGCAGCGAACTCAGGCGCCGGTAGCTACCCGGCTCGGCACCGTCACCCCGCTCGGACTGCGAGGCCGGCGCCGGGGAGATCGACGCCGCCGCACGTAGCCGACTGGCGCGCCTGGCGACGCGGCCCACGCGGGGGCTGCCGTGCCGACGCCGGGCCCGTTCGGGGGTCGATGGACTGACGGTGGACATCCGGACAAGTTTCTACCGGTGGAGCCCGTGAGCACCATGGTTGTCAAGGGTGGTGTCACATGGCGACAGTGCCCAGGTTTGACTAGGCCATCCGCACCACCCTGCACCGGGCTCAACGGAGCATGGCGCGAACCTTGGTGTTCCGACCAGGCTGTGGTCCGCGAGGTGGCCCCCCGACGGCCGCCCATGGAGGAGGACACCGTGCCCCCAGTGGCCATGACAGCCTCGACCGCACCCGCGATCCTTCCGCCGACCGCGAGCCGCGGCGGCTCGCTGCGTCTGGTCGTCGCGGAGCCGGCGCCCGCCGCCGACGAGGCTGGCGTCGAGGGGGCGGTGGAGGAGGTGCACGGCTGGGGTGGCCCGGCGACCTGCGCCTGCCGCGCGTGCACGATGGCCCGCCACCCGGCGGCGATGCCCCGCCTCACAGTGGTGCGGTAGGCCGCGTCCGGACGCGGACATGGCGACGGCCCGCGGATGAAGATCCGCGGGCCATGGCGACGCTTGATGCACGGGCATACCTCTGGCCTTCTACAGAAGAATCAAGATAAACCCGCTGTAGCCCCGACCGGATTCGAACCGGCGCTACCGCCTTGAGAGGGCGGCGTCCTGGGCCGCTAGACGACGGGGCCAAGACTTTCGATGTCGTACTGTGATGCGTTTCCTACTGTACACCACGCCAGACAAGTCTGACAGAGTGGTGCAGCTGGGGTACCAGGACTCGAACCTAGACTAACGGAGCCAGAATCCGTTGGGCTGCCAATTACCCCATACCCCATGGGCCCCTGTTCGGGCGTTGCCTACTGTACCTCATCATCCGCGGCGCGCAGCGACCCGGGGGGTGCGATTTCCCTCAGCGGGCCCTCACCGGGTTGGTGAGCGTGCCCACGCCCTCGACGGTGACCGCGACGGTCTGGTCCGCCCGCATCGGCCCCACGCCCCCTGGCGTCCCCGTCAGCAGCACGTCGCCGGGCAGCAGCGTCATCGCCGCCGACATGTACGCGATGAGCGCCGGCACGTCGTGCACCAGCAGCTTCGTCCGCGAGTTCTGCCGCAGCTCGCCGTCGAGGGTGGTCCGCAGCGCCACGTCCGCCGGGTCGAGGTCGGTCTCGATCCACGGACCGATCGGGCAGAACGTGTCGTGGCCCTTGGCCCGCGTCCACTGCCCGTCCGCCGACTGCTGGTCCCGGGCGGTCACGTCGTTGGCGCAGGTGTAGCCGAGCACGACCTCGAACGCCCGCTCCGGCGGGACGTCCCGGCACAGCCGGCCGATGACGATGGCGAGCTCGCCCTCGTAGTCCACCCGCTCGCTGTCCGGCGGGAGCGTGATGGGATCCCCCGGGCCGGCGACACTCGTCGACGGCTTGAGGAACAGCACGGGCCGCGCCGGGGCCTCGCCGCCCATCTCGCGGGCGTGGTCGGCGTAGTTCTTGCCGACGCACAGCACCTTGCTGGGCAGCACCGGCGCCAGCAGCCGCACCTCGCCGAGCGGCCGGCGCACGCCGGTGAAGCTGAACGGGCCGAACGGATGGGGGGCGATGCCGGCGATCTCGGCGGTGCCCTCCTCGACCGAACCCTCGACGACCCCGAAACCGGGCTCAGAACCATCGGTGAACCTCGCGATGCGCACTCCCCGACCGTATCCGGCCGCCACGGTGATCGGGTTCGCCAGAACGGGCATCGTGGCCGAGAATCGGGCACCGGAGGCTTCCGGCGAACGCCGGACAGTCCGGCAGTGGAAGGAGAACCTTGAGCGAGACCGACACCACACCGGTGTACGACGTCGGGGCGCCCGAGCCGAAACCCATCGACGAGGAGCTGAGCGTGAAGCTCGGCCACCTCGCCGAGGACGCGATCCTGCGGGCCAAGCCGAACGGCGACGAACGCTGCGACAACTGCCTGTACTACCTCGACACGGACAAGGACCTCACCTACTGCTGGCACCCGAAGCTGCGGATCCTCGTCGGCGGCGACTGGTGGTGCCAGTGGTGGGAGGAGATCCCGGAGGACTAGCCGATCGGGTCCGCGGCGAGCGGGGCGCCCGCTCGCCGCGCCGGCGGCTCAGGACGCGCCGGGGTCCGGGCGCTCGCCCTGCCGCCGCAGGCCGTAGTTGACGGCGTCTTCCAGGGCCGACCAGGACGCGGCGATGATGTTCTCGTCCACACCGATCGTGTCCCAGCGGGCGCGGCCGTCGCCGGTGCCGACGAGGACCCGGGTGACCGCGCCGGTGCCCTGCTTGCCGTCGAGTATCCGCACCTTGTAGTCGACGAGCTCCAGGTCGGCGAGCCCCGGGTAGGCCTTCTCCAGCGCGTCGCGCAGCGCCGTGTCCAGCGCGTGGACGGGCCCGTTGCCCTCGGCGGTCGCCACGTGCCGCACCCCGCGCGAGGTCAGCTTCACCGTCGCCTCGCTGACCACCTGGCCGCCGGGGCGCTGCTCGACGATGACCCGCCAGGACTCGAGGGTGTAATAGCGCTCGCGGCCGGTGACCTCGTCGCGCAGGAGCAGCTCGAACGACGCCTCCGCCGCCTCGTAGGCGAACCCGGCCGCCTCCCGCTCCTTGACCAGCTCCAGCACCCGCCCGAGCGCCTCGCGCTCGCCCGACAGGTCCAGCCCGAGCTCGCGGCCCTTGAGCTCGATGGTCGCCCGCCCGGCGAGCTCGGAGACGAGCATCCGCATGTCGTTACCGACGGCGGCCGGATCGATGTGCTGGTACATGTCCGGGTCGACCTTGACGGCGCTGGCGTGCAGCCCCGCCTTGTGCGCGAAGGCGCTGGCGCCGACGTAGGGCCGGTGCGGGTCGGGAACGGAGTTGGTCACCTCGTCGATCGCGTGGGAGACGCGGGCCAGCTCCCGCAGCCGGCCCGGGGGCAGCGCGGCGCGGTCGAGCTTGGTCTCCAGACCGGCGATGACGCTGAACAGGTTCGCGTTGCCGCAGCGCTCGCCGTAGCCATTGGCGGTGCCCTGGACGTGGGTCACGCCGGCCTCGACGGCTGCCAGGGTGTTGGCGACGGCGCAGTGGGTGTCGTCATGGCAGTGGATGCCAAGGCGGGCACCGGTGGCGGCGAGGACGTCCGCGACCACCGTGTTGATGCGGGTGGGCAGCATCCCGCCGTTGGTGTCGCAGAGCACCACGACCTCGGCGCCGGCCTCAGCCGCCACCCGGACGACCTCGAGCGCGTAGTCCGGGTGGGCCCGGTGGCCGTCGAAGAAGTGCTCGGCGTCGAGGAAGACCCGCTTGCCCTCGGCGTGCAGATGGGCGACGGTGTCACGGATCATCGCGAGGTTCTCGGCCGCGTCGGTGCGCAGCGCCCGCTCGACGTGCCGCAGATCGGACTTCGCGACCAGGCAGACGACGGAGGTCCCCGCCTCGCGCAGCGCTGCGACCTGCGGGTCGTCCGCGGCGACGCGACCGGCCCGCCGGGTGGCGCCGAACGCCGTGAGCCGCGCGGTCGACAGGGAGAGTTCGGTGCCGGCACGCGCGAAGAACTCCGCGTCCTTCGGGTTGGACCCCGGCCAGCCGCCCTCGATGAAACCGACGCCGAGGTCGTCGAGGTGACGCGCCACGGCGAGCTTGTCGCCCACGGAGAGCGACAGCCCCTCCTGCTGGGTACCGTCACGCAGCGTCGTGTCGTAGATATGCAGGGAATCGGGATCGTATGGCCGCACGGGGGCGCCTCTCCGATGAGCGCGGGACCTGGGCCGCCACGCGCCCGGTCCCATGGGTCAGCGACCGGAACGCGCGGCGGAGACGGGTTCGCCGCCGAAAGACAAGCCTACGGTGTAACACTGCCGACATGCGCCAGGAGTGACGTGCGCGATATCTCTCAGTCGCCCGGCCTTCAGTCGCCCGCGAAGCGCCGCAGCCGGTCGACCTGCAGGATCGTGATGGTCTGGCCCTCGGAGAGGATCCAGGTGCGCCGCTCGAACTCCCGCAACGCCTGGTTCACCGACTGGCGGGAACCGCCGAGCAGCGAGGCGATCTCGGTCTGGGTGAGACCGAGCTCGATCACCGGACGGCCGACCTCGCGCATCCGCAGCAACAGCAGCTTCGCCACCCGCCGCGGCAGGTCGAGGAACACCAGGTCGGCGTTGGCCCCGGTGAGCCGCCGCACGTGGGCGACCAGGGCGCGGATGAGCTGCTCGGCCACGGCCGGCCGCTCCCGTACCAGCTCCCACACCGCGGTGCGGTCGAGTACCAGGGCGGTGCTGGGTTCCAGGGCCTCGACGCTGGCGGAGCGGGTGCCAGCCTCGACGATGTTCAGGTCGCCCAGCGTCTCGCGGGGGCCGGCGATGTTCAGGACGTGGTCACGGCCGTCGTCCGCCTTGGTGAGGACCTTGAGTCGGCCGCTCGCGACCACGAGCAGTGTGTCGGCCGGTTCGCCTTCGGTGAAGACGACCTGCCCGCGACGGAACCGCCGCGTCACCGCCCGGGAGGCGAGCCGCAGCAGGTCCTCCTCGTCCAGCTCCTTCAACAACGTGGTCGCGCGAAGGAGGGCGACCGCCTCATTGTCGTGCATGCCGTGACCGTAGCGCCGACCGTCGACCGCGCGCTGGGGCGCATCGGGAACCTGCTCGGCGTACGACACGCGCGCATCATACCGTCACATGCTGGTCACTCCAGCAACGAACGACGTCCCGCATGCTCAGGATGCCGGCGACGCCGCCACCCGAGGTGACGACCAGGTGCCGGAACTCCCCGCGCAACATCGCGGCCGCTGCCTCGTCGAGCGACCAGGCCGGATCCGCGAAGACGACATCGCGGGTGAGGTGCTCACCCGCGACCTCGACATCCGGATCCTGCCCCGCGGCCACCGAACGGAGGATGTCCCGCTCGGTGAGGATTCCGTACCCCTGACTGTCCGCGTCGTGCACGACGGCGGCGCCCACCTTGCGGGCGGCCATCAGCCGGGCGGCCTGCCGCAGGGTGTGACCAGGACCGATCATGAGAACAAGGGAGCTCATCCCCTCCGAGACCCGCACGACGTCCTCCCGCCGCTTGTGCATTCGTGAAACGCTTCCACAAGCGACGGTAGGCGCGCGGACCTTGCTTGACCAGGGCACAACCGCAAGTGGCGTGGCCGGAATGTGACCCCGACCACGCCGCTGCCCGACCTGGCCACTGACGGTGCGCGGCTACCCGCCGACGAGCTCGTTCCAGGACCGGTAGCGCTCCAGCTCACCGCGGGTGGCGCGGTGGAAGATCTCCAGCAGCTCGCGGGTGACCGGCCCGGGCTTGCCGGAGCCGATCTGCCGGTCGTCCACCGACACGATCGGCACGATCTCCGCCGCCGTGCCGGTGAAGAACGCCTCGTCGGCCAGGTACAGGTCGGTCCGCACGATGTGCTGCTCGACGACCTCGTACCCCTGGTCCGCCGCGATCTGCATGATCGACGCCCGGGTGATGCCGCCGAGCGGGCCGTCGGAGAGCAGCGGCGTGATGACCTTGCGGCCGGACACGATGAAGACGTTCTCGCCGGTCCCGTCCGCGATGTGGCCGTTGGGGCTGGTGAGGATTGCCTCGTCGTACCCGGCCTTGACCGCCGCGACCTTCGCCAGCGACGAGTTCAGGTACTGGCCGGACGCTTTGGCCGCCGGCGGGGTGATGTTCGGGTCGTTGCGCTTCCAGGAGGAGATCATCGCGCGCACGCCGTTGGCCTCCGCCTCCTCACCGAGGTAGGCGCCCCACGGCCACACCGCGATCATCACCTCGACCGGGGACGGGAGCGGGTTGAGCCCCATCTCGCCGTAACCGAGGTAGACCAGCGGGCGGATGTAGCAGGAGGCGATGTCGTTGACGGCGATCGTCTCCTTGGTCGCCGCGACCACCTGCTCCTGGGTGAACTGCGGCTCCATCACATAGATCTTCGCGCTGCGGTAGAGCCGCGCGATGTGGTCGGTAAGTCGGAACACGGCCGGCCCGCCGGCGGTCTCGTAGGCGCGGATGCCCTCGAACACCCCCCAGCCGTAGTGCAGGGTCGGGTTCAGGACGTGGACGCGGGCGTCGTCCCAGTCGACGAACTCGCCGTTCATCCAGATCTTCGAGGTGGGGGTGATGGGCACAGCGGACTCCAGGCCAGGATGCGACGAACTCAGAGAGGAACGAGCATATTCAGCCGGCGGCGCGGGCGGCGAGGTCCTCCCCACGCTCCCGGGTTGACATGGCGCCCGATCCCGAGCCGGCGCGTTCCGCCAGCGACGCCGCGACCGCCGCCTCGACCCGCTCGGCCTCCTCCTGGTGGCCGAGGTGGTCCAGCAGCATGGCGACGGAGGCCACCGTGGCGGTCGGGTCGGCCAGCTGCCGCCCCGCGATGTCGGGCGCGCTGCCGTGCACCGGCTCGAACATGCTCGGGTGGCTGCCCGACGGGTCGAGGTTCCCGCTCGCGGCGAGCCCGATGCCGCCGGTGATCGCGGCGCCGATGTCGGTGATGATGTCGCCGAACATGTTGTCCGTGACGACCACGTCGAACCGGCCCGGGTCCGTCACGAAGAACATCGACGCCGCGTCCACGTGCTGGTAGTCGACGGTGACGTCGGGAAACTCCGGCGCCACCTCGGCGACGGTGCGCGACCACAGGTCGCCCGCCTTCGTCAGCACGTTGTTCTTGTGCACCAGCGTCAGGTGCCGACGCGGCCGGCGCGCGGCCCGGCGGAAGGCGTCGCGCACGACCCGCTCAACGCCGAACCGGGTGTTGAGGCTCTCCTCGGTGGCGACCTCGTGCGGAGTGCCGCGGCGCAGCACGCCGCCGGCGCCCGCGTACGGGCCCTCGGTGCCCTCGCGCACCACGATCATGTCGATCGACGGGTCACCGGCGAGAGGCGAGCGGACCCCCGGGTACAGCCGCACCGGCCGCAGGTTCACGTGGTGGTCGAGCTCGAAGCGCAGCCGCAGCAGCAGCCCGCGCTCCAGGACGCCGCTGGGCACCCCGGGATCGCCGACCGCGCCGAGCAGGATCGCGTCGTGGCCGCGCAGCTCGTCGAGGACCGTGTCGGGCAGCGTCTCGCCCGTGCGGTGCCAGCGCCGGGCACCCAGGTCGTACTCGGTCGTCTCGACCTTGGGGTGCACGGCCCGCAGCACGCGTAGTCCCTCCGCGACCACCTCGGGGCCGATCCCGTCACCACCGATCACCGCAAGCCTCATGCGCCGACTGTAGTCGGAGATCCGACGCCGCTGCTCGCGGGCGCTGTCGGTACCACATGTCGCCGGCCGCGTTGGACGGCGACCACCCCGACCACCTCGCACGATTACCCTGAGCAATCATCGCTCGATCAATGCCAACGCCATGACCACGGCAGTTGTCATCGACTTGATATATGACCAGAGATCGGGTCCGGAGAGTTCGCGCCCGCCGCGTCGGCGGGAAGTCGGGGGAACCGCCAGGAAGTGAGGGGCATTGTCAGAATCGGCATCAGATCGCCGGTCCCCGCCGGTCCGGGCGCATAGAAACGCGCCGCCCCCGCGAGGCCGGCGAAAGAAAGTCAGCCGCCGGCAATCCGACCGTCACCCGCCGGTCGCACAAAAAGGCGCAGGACCCACAACTCCGGACGGTACTCGCGCCGCCCATCGGAGCCAGATGGTAAGAACCTCACTTACAGGATGGGTGCGACGTGCTTGAAGCGAGGGGGTGCACGGCGCATGATTACTCGGCAGCGGACCACCACGGCGACGGTGGCCCGTGGTCGCGTCGACTCCGTGAACACCGACTCCGGGAACACCGGCGCAGGGAACACCGGCGCCGGGAACACCGCGCCGCCGGCCTCTGACGCCACCGTCCCGGATCTGGAGCGGATCCTCGACGATCCCACCGAGCCCGCGCTGTACTTCCAGCCGATCGTCGATCTCCAGCGTGGGGTGATCGCCGGGTACGAGGCGCTGGCGCGGTTCCACACCCATCCCACGCATCCGCCGGACCGCGTCTTCGCCGCCGCCGACCGGATGGGGCTCGCCGCCGAGCTGGACGCCAGGGTGCTCACCGCGGCGATCGCCGCCCGCGACACCCTGCCCGACCGCTGCTTCCTCGCGGTCAACGTCCTGCCGCACCTGCTGGACGCGGCCCCGGTCGCCGCGGTCTGGGCGGACGCGGACCTGCGCCGTCTCGTGCTCGAGCTGAACGAGGCGGTCGACCTCGACACCGCGGCGGGCCTGACCGCGACCGCGAGCGAGCTGCGCAATCGCGGCGCCTTCATCGCCATGGACGACGTCGGCTCCGGCTACGCCGGCCTGCGCCAGCTCGCCCGGGTCCGGCCGGACTTCGTCAAGCTGGACCGCTCCCTGGTCGTGAACATCGACGACGACCAGGTCAAGATCGCATTGACCGAACTCGTCGGCGGTTTCGCGAGCCGGCTCAACGGCTGGGTGATCGCGGAGGGCATCGAGAGCGCCGACGAGCTGGCGATGCTCGTCGCCCTGGGTGTCCCGCTGGGCCAGGGCTTCCTGCTGGGCCGGCCGTCACCGTCCTGGCAGCAGCTCGACCCGGCGGTGGCCCGGCGCATCCGGCAGCTGTCCGAGCGCAGCACCCGGGCGGCGAGCATCGAGAGCCTGATGGAGCAGGTGACCGTGAGCGTGGGCGACTCCGGGTACTGCGCGATGTCGGCGGACTGCCCCAGCTGCCCGATGCGCACGGCCACGGCCCGCGGGGTCCCCGACGGCGAGCAGACCGACGACGAGCAGACCGACGGCGAGCAGGCCGCGCGGGCGACCATCGTGGTGTCCAACCGCTGCCGGCCGGTGGCCCTGCACCTGTCCGGCGGGCCCGGCGGCGGCACCGAGCCGCGACTGGTTCCCACAACGCTGTTCGCCCGTCCCGAGGAACCCGTGACCGAGGTCGCGCGGCGTGCCATGACCCGAGCCCGGGCCAGCCGGTTCGACCCCGTGATAATCGTTACCGAGATGGGTCGGCCCCTCGGCCTGGTCAGGATGGAGCGACTGATGCTGCGTCTCGCGGAAATGTCGACATGAGACGGAACCGCTATTGGACCGCGCAGGCCCTGATGGCGCCGAGCCCGGCGTCCGCCGGCTATTCACGGCCCTCGGAGATCACGATCCGCCGTCCCGCCATGAAGGAATTCTACTGCGGTGCGATCATTCATGGGTGCGAGACACGGATCGCGGCATCCAGTGAGGACGACCTCCTGCGGTCAGTCGACACGCACGCCCGCGTCGACCACGGCATGACCGAGGTGCCGGAATCCCTCCTCGAACAGGTGCGCCGCGAGGTCCGCGACATCGAGCGGGGGGACCCGTAGATCCCCCCGCCCCGCGGGCTCAGGAGCGGGCGGCCCGGTTGACGGCGCTCACGACGGCGCGCAGCGACGCCGTGACGATGTTCGGGTCGATGCCGACGCCCCAGAAGACCCGGTCGTCGACCGCGACCTCCAGGTACGCCGCGGCCCGGGCGTCCGCGCCCGAGCCCAGCGCGTGCTCGTTGTAGTCCAGGATGCGCACGGACAGCCCGCGCGCCGCCAGCGCCGCCACGAAGGCGTCGATCGGCCCGTTGCCGACCCCGATGAGCACGGAGTCCTCGCCGTGCACCCGCACCGAGACCGAGACCTCGTCCCGCTCCCCCGACGCGGCGGTCGTGCGCGAGCCCAGCAGTTCCAGCGGCCCGGCCGTCTCCGCGCCGTCCAGGAAGTACTCAGCACGGAAGATCCGCCACAGCTCATCGGCGGTGACCTCGCCACCCTCGGAGTCGGTGTGGCGCTGTACGACGCCGGAGAACTCGATCTGCAGCCGACGCGGCAGGTCCAGCGCGTGCTCCGACTTCAGCAGGTACGCCACCCCGCCCTTGCCGGACTGGCTGTTCACCCGGATCACGGCCTCGTACGTACGCCCGACGTCCTTCGGGTCGATCGGCAGGTAAGGCACTTCCCAGAGCGTCTGCCCGGTGCGCTCCATCGCCTCGAAGCCCTTCTTGATGGCGTCCTGGTGCGAGCCGGAGAAGGCGGTGTAGACGAGGTCGCCACCGTAGGGGTGGCGAGGGTGCACGGGCAGCTGGTTGCAGTACTCCACCGCGCGGCGCACGCCGTCGATGTCCGAGAAGTCGATCATCGGGTCGATGCCCTGGGAGAACAGGTTCAGCCCCAGGGTGACCAGACAGACGTTGCCGGTGCGCTCGCCGTTGCCGAACAGGCAGCCCTCCACCCGGTCGGCGCCGGCCAGGACGCCCAGCTCGGCGGCGGCGACCGCGCAGCCCCGGTCGTTGTGCGGGTGCAGCGACAGGATGACGGCGTCGCGCCGGGTCAGGTTCCGCCCGACCCACTCGATCTGGTCGGCGTAGACGTTCGGCGTCGACATCTCCACCGTGGCCGGCAGGTTCAGCACCACCGGGCGCTGCGCGGTCGGCTGCCAGACGTCCATGACCGCCTCGCACACCTCGACGGCGTAGTCCAGCTCGGTGCCGGTGAACGACTCGGGGCTGTACTGCCAGCGCACGTCCGTGCCGTCCAGCAGCTTCTCGGCGTACTGGGCGCACCAGCGCGCGCCCTGCACGGCGATCTCGGTGACACCGGCGCGGTCCAGCCCGAACACGACCCGGCGCTGCAGCGTCGACGTCGAGTTGTACAGGTGGATCAGCGCCCGGTCGGACCCGACCAGCGAAGCGGCGGTGCGCTCGATCAGCTCCTCGCGCGCCTGGGTCAGCACCTGGATGACGACGTCATCCGGGATGCGGTCCTCCTCGATCAGCTGCCGGACGAAGTCGAAGTCGGTCTGGCTCGCCGCCGGGAAGCCGACCTCGATCTCCTTGTAGCCCATCGCGACCAGCAGCTCGAACATCTGCAGCTTGCGCGCGGGGGTCATCGGGTCGATCAGCGCCTGGTTGCCGTCGCGCAGATCGACGCTGCACCACTGGGGGGCGCGGGTGATGGTCTGCCCCGGCCAGGTGCGGTCCGGCAGCGGCACGGGCGTGAAGGCCCGGTACTTCTCGATCGGCATGCCAGACGGCGCTTGCGTGCTCATGTACTCCTGCTCCCTCGAAAGAGCGTCCTACCGACGCTGGCGCACGGCGACCACCGCGACGAGGAAGCCAGCTGGATCAGGCCCCGCCGCGGCGGCTAAGGAGGAGAAGCGCACGCATCGCGGAACAACAGTACCTGATTTGCGTCACGTACCGATCGAGCCGACGATCCGGAACGGGCCGGAGCGCGGACGCAGGTCGTCGGTGCGGACCGTACAAGCGACGATGCGGGCACCGGCCTGCCAGCTCGGCTCGGACGGGTAGATGGCGCCCACGACGTGGTGCGGGGTCGCGTCGATGGCGCCGGCGAAGTCCCGCAAGGCGCCCGCACAGCGGTCCTGCGCGGCCTGCGCGACGGTGGACGCGCCGGGCCAGCGGGTGAACACCGGGTCGAGGTCGACCAGCCGGGTGACCTCGTCGATGTGCGGACGATCACAGCTGACCCGGACCGGCGCGACCGGGGTCAGCACGCTGGCCGTGGACGCGTCGTAGGGCTTCCACGTCAGGCAGTCGCCGCGGCGCAGGGCCGCCAGCAGCGCCGGCGTGACCGCGTAGCCCGCGGGCGGCTCGGCCAGGCTGCCACCGCCGAGCGCCGACATGGCCGTCGGCGAGCCGCCCGGCGAGGCCGCCAAGGCCCCCAGCCGGGCGGCGGTGCCGACCCCGCCGCGGGTCGCGGTCTGCCGCAGCGCCACCACGGTGATCGTGATCATGCCGACGACGATGGCCACGAACGTGACCATCCGCGCGATCCGCCGGGAGCGCCGCGGCAGCCAGGGCGGCGCCACCAGCCGGTGCAGCATGCCGGGCAGACCCCGCGGCGCGGGCACGACCGGCCGGCCGCGCTCGGCCGCGGACGGCTCGAGGAATCGGGCTCCGCGGACGAATCGCTCATCCAGGCGAAGCCCCTCGAACGGGTCCTGATGCCGCGACGCCATGCTTGCCACGGTAAACCCGACACGCAGACCGTGGGACTATTCCGTGCGGATGCTGACCGCCCGAGCATACGAGGCACCGATGATCTTGGAGATGTCGGCGAGGATGTCCGGGGCGACCGCGTCGTCGAGGGACAGCGACATCAGTGCCTCGCCCCCGGCCTCCAGCCGGCTCACCTGCGCACTGGCGATGTTGATGCTCGCCTCACCCAGCAGCGCGCCGACCGCGCCGACGATGCCCGGCCGGTCCTCGTAGCGGAAGAAGGCCAGGTGGTCCTCCGGTCGGATGTCGACCTCGAACCCGTCGATCGCGGTGATCTTCTCCACCTGCCGCGACCCCACCAGCGTGCCGCTGACCGACACCGGAGTGCCATCGGCGAGCACGCCGCGCACGGTCACCAGGTTGCGGTAGTCGGGGCTGTCCTCGAGGGTCTCCAGCGCCACCTCGACGCCCCGCTCCTTGGCCAGCAGCGGCGCGTTGACGTAGGTGACCTGCTCCTCGATGACGTCGGTGAACACGCCCTTGAGCACGGCGAGCTGGAGCACCGACACGTCGTGGGCGGCGATCTCCCCGCGCACCTCGACCGTGAGGGCCGCCGCGAGCCCGCCGGCGAGCCCGGTGAACAGCTGCCCCAGCTTCTCCGCGAGCGGCAGCCCGGGCCGGACCTCCTCGGCGACGACGCCACCGGCCTGCACGTTGACGGCGTCCGGCACGAACTCGCCCTGCAGCGCGAGGCGCACCGACCGGGCGACGGCGAGGCCCGCCTTGTCCTGCGCCTCCTGCGTGGACGCGCCGAGGTGCGGCGTGACGACCACGTTGTCGAGCCCGAACAGCGGCGACGCGGTAGTCGGCTCGGTGACGAACACGTCGATGCCGGCCCCGCCGACCTGCCCGGACGCGACCGCCTCAGCCAGCGCCGCCTCGTCGACGAGCCCGCCGCGGGCCGCGTTCACGATGATGACGCCGCGCTTGGTGCGGGCGAGCTGCTCGGCCCCGATGAGGCCGAGCGTCTCCGGCGTCTTGGGCAGGTGGATGGTGATGGCGTCGCTGCGGCGCAGCAGCTCGTCGAGGTCGACGAGGGTGACGCCGAGCTGCGAGGCGCGGGCCACCGACACGTACGGGTCGTAGGCGAGCACCTTCATGCCGAAGGCGGCGAGGCGCTGCGCCACCAGGATGCCGATGCGGCCGAGGCCGACGACGCCGAGCGTCTTCTCGACCAGCTCGACGCCGGTGTACTTCGAGCGCTTCCACTCGCCGCCGCGCAGCGACTGGTTGGCCGCCGGCACCCGGCGGGCGACCGCGAGCAGCAGCGCGATCGCGTGCTCCGCCGCGCTGACGATGTTCGAGGTGGGCGCGTTGACGACCATGACACCGCGCTGGGTGGCGGCGGCGACGTCGACGTTGTCCAGCCCGATGCCGGCCCGGGCGACGACCTTGAGTCGCCCGGCGGCCGCGAGCGCCTCGGCATCGATCTTCGTCGCCGAGCGGATGAGTACGGCGTCGACGTCGGCGAGCGCGGGTAGCAGAGCCGACCGGTCGGCTCCGTCGACGTAGCGAAGCTCGAAGTCCCCGGACAGCACCTCCAGCCCGGCCGGCGACAGCTCCTCGGCAACGAGTACGACGGGCACAGGACCTCTCCTACCTCTGGGGATTCCTACGTCTGGGGATGTGCGGGCGGGCCCAGCCTACGCGGGCCCGCCGCCACTTTTCCGTCGTGTTACGGCGTCCTAGCGGGCGATCCAGGACATCATCGGGCGCAGCTTGGCACCGACCTGCTCGATCGGGTGCTGCTTGCCCTCCTCGACGAGCTTGGTGAAGTTCGGACGGCCGTTGTCGTCCTCGGCGACCCACTCGCGAGCGAACCTGCCGTCCTGGATCTCGTCCAGGATCTTGCGCATCTCGGCCTTCACCGCCGGCGTGATGACCCGCGGGCCGCGGGTGACGTCGCCGTACTCGGCGGTGTCGGAGATGGAGTACCGCATCTGCGAGATGCCGCCCTCGTACATGAGGTCGACGATGAGCTTGAGCTCGTGCAGGCACTCGAAGTACGCGACCTCGGGGGTGTAGCCCGCCTCGACCAGCGTCTCGAAGCCGGCCTGGACCAGCGCGCTCGCGCCGCCGCACAGCACGGCCTGCTCGCCGAACAGGTCGGTCTCGGTCTCCTCGGTGAACGTGGTGCGCAGCGCGCCCGCGCGGGTGCCACCGATGCCCTTGGCGTAGGCGAGCGCGAGGGCCAGCGCGCCCCCGGTCGCGTCGTTCTCGACGGCGACGAGACAGGGCACCCCCTTGCCCTCCTCGAACACGCGGCGCACCAGGTGGCCTGGCCCCTTCGGCGCGACCATGAACACGTCGACGCCGGCCGGCGGCTCGATGAGGTCGTAGCGGATGTTGAAGCCGTGCCCGAACGCCAGCGCCTTGCCGTCGGTCAGGTGCGGGGCGATGGACTCGGCGTAGATCTTTCGGTGCGTCGTGTCCGGGGTGAGCAGCATGATGATGTCGGCCTCGGCGGACGCCTCGGCCGGGGTGAGCACCCGCAGGCCCTCCTCGGCGGCCTTCTGCCGGCTCCGGCTCTCCGCCGGCAGGCCGACGCGCACGTCCACGCCGCTGTCGCGCAGGTTGAGCGCGTGCGCGTGACCCTGGCTGCCGTACCCGATGACAGCGACCTTGCGGCCGGCCAGCACGTCAAGCGACGCGTCATCGTCGTAGTAGATCTCGACCATTGTGGGGGTCTTCTCCTTGTATGTGTTCAGGCGGATCGTTCGACGGCGCGCAGGCTGCGATCGGTGATCGACCGCGAGCCGCGGCCGAGCGCCACCATGCCGGACTGCACCAGCTCCCGAATCCCGAAGGGTTCCAGCATCCGGATGAGCGCGTCCAGCTTGTCGCGGGTGCCTGTCGCCTCGATCGTGACGGCGTCCTGGGCGACATCGACAACCTTGGCACGGAACAGCGCGACGGTCTCCAGCACCTGGGACCGCACCGCCAGGTCCGCGCGCACCTTG
This sequence comes from Frankia sp. RB5, assembly GCF_059816245.1. Classification (NCBI taxonomy): domain Bacteria; kingdom Bacillati; phylum Actinomycetota; class Actinomycetes; order Frankiales; family Frankiaceae; genus Frankia; species Frankia sp. RB5. The sequence goes on along the minus strand of NZ_JCBATA010000063.1, from coordinate 21,131 downwards.
ACCAGCATCAGCTCGCGCTGCACCGAGACGGACGTGTCCATCTCGACGATCTTCAGCACGTTCACCAGCTTGTTCAGCTGCTTGGTGACCTGCTCGAGCGGCAGGTCCTCGACGGCGACCACGATCGTCATCCGGGACACGTCCGGATGCTCGGTCGGGCCGACCGCGAGCGACTCGATGTTGAATCCGCGCCGGGAGAACAGCCCCGACACCCGGGCCAGCACGCCGGGCTTGTTCTCCACCAGGACGGACAGGGTGTGGTGGGTCATCAGAGGTTCACCTCGGCGTCGCCGGAGTAGTCGAAGTCGGGGGCGATGTCACGGGCGACGCGGATGTCGTCGTTGCTCGCGCCGGCGGCGACCATCGGCCAGACCATCGCGTCCGGATGCACGACGAAGTCGATGACCACCGGCGCGTCGTCGATCGCCATGGCCTTCTCGATCGTCTCGTCGATCTCGCCCGCCGCCTCGCAGCGCAGGCCCACACAACCCAGCGCCTCGGCGAGGCGGACGAAGTCCGGCACCCGCTTGACCCCGGTGCGCGGCGACGCCGGATGCGTGCCGAGCTCGGTGTTGGAGTACCGCTTGTCGTAGAACAGCGTCTGCCACTGCCGCACCATGCCCAGCGACCCGTTGTTGATGACCGCCACCTTGATCGGGATTCCCTCGAGGGCGCAGGTGGCGAGTTCCTGGTTGGTCATCTGGAAACAGCCATCCCCGTCGATCGCCCAGACGGTCGTGTCCGGACGACCCACCTTGGCACCCATCGCGGCCGGCACGGCGTAACCCATCGTTCCCGCACCGCCGGAGTTCAGCCAGGTGTAGGGGTTCTCGTACGAGATGAACTGCGCCGCCCACATCTGATGCTGCCCGACCCCGGCCGCGAAGATCGCCTCCGGTCCGGCGATCTTCCCGATGCGCTCGATGACCTGCTGGGGCGCGAGCGACCCGTCGGCCGGCTGGTCGTAGCCCAGCGGATAGGTGCGCCGCCACCCGTCCAGCGTGTGCCACCAGGCAGCGAGGTCCGGCTTCTCCTCGGTGGCCAGCACCGCGATCAGCTCATTGATCACCTCACGGCAGTCGCCGACGATCGGCACGTCCGCCGCCCGGTTCTTGCCGATCTCGGCCGGATCGATGTCCGCGTGGATGATGGCGGCGCCCCGCGCGAACGACGACAGCCGCCCGGTGACCCGATCATCGAAGCGGGCGCCGAGGGTGATGAGCAGGTCCGCCTTCTGCAGCGCCGTCACCGCGGCCACCGACCCGTGCATCCCCGGCATGCCCAGATGCTGCGGATGCGAGTCGGGGAACGCCCCCCGTGCCATCAGCGTGGTGACGACCGGGATGCCCGTCATCTCCGCGAGCGTCCGCAGCTCCGCCGCCGCCCGCGCCTTGAGCACGCCGCCGCCGACATAGAGCACCGGCCGGCGGCTCTGCGAGATCATCCGCGCCGCCTCCCGCACCTGCTTGCCGTGCGGCCGGGTCACCGGCCGGTAGCCCGGCAGGTCCAGCGACGGCGGCCACACCTCGTGCGGCAGCACCGCCGTGACCGCCTGCAGCACGTCCTTGGGCAGGTCGACGAGCACCGGCCCCGGCCGCCCGGTGCCCGCGAGGTGGAACGCCTCGGCGATCGTGCGCGGGATGTCGTCGGCGGAGTGGACGAGGAAGTTGTGCTTGGTGATCGGCAGCGTGATGCCGCAGATGTCCGCCTCCTGAAAGGCGTCCGTGCCGATCGCGGCGCTGGGGACCTGCCCGGTGATGGCGACCATCGGCACCGAGTCCATGTAGGCGTCGGCGATCGGCGTCACCAGGTTCGTCGCGCCCGGGCCGGACGTCGCCATGCAGACCCCGACCCGACCGGTGGCCTGGGCGTATCCCTCGGCCGCATGGCCGGCGCCCTGCTCGTGGCGGACGAGGATGTGCCGCACCCGGGTCGAGTCGAACAGCGGGTCGTAGGCGGGCAGGATCGCACCGCCCGGGATGCCGAAGACCACGTCGGCTCCGACCGCTTCGAGGGAGTGGACGAGCGACTGGGCTCCGGTGATCTCTCGTGTCATCTGGGCGTCTTCCTTGACGGGGTGCGGGCACGAAAAAGCCCCTCGTGCCTAGGGCACTGAGGGGCGGCGCACGGGGTCGAGGTCGTCGACTACGCGCGCTCTGAACGTACAAGAATCTGACGGTGCACAGACCTACCGTGCCAGGACTGCCCGTCCCACGTCAAGCAACTCAGCGGTTGGCGTCGAGCGCGCCGAGGAAGCGCGCCGCGATCGGAGCCGCGGTCTCGGCGCCGAAGCCGCCGTCCTCGACCACGACCGCGAAGGCGACGTCGCCCCGGTAGCCGACGAACCAGGCGTGGGTCGGCGGTGGGTTGCCGTCGGTGTACTCGGCCGTCCCCGTCTTGCCGTACACCTCGCCGGGCATCGGAACGGTCGCGGCCGTGCCCTCGGTGACGACGGCCCGCATGAAGTCCCGCAGCGGCGGGAGCACCGCGGGCGGGATCGCATTGCTGCGCGCCGGCCCGCCCTCGACGAACGGCTGACGCCAGGTGCCGCTCGCGACCGCCGCCGCCACGCTCGCCATCTGCAGCGGCGACGCCTCGATGCGCGCCTGCCCGATCGCCGCCGAGGCGGATTCGGCCCCGTCGCGCGGAGTGGGGAAACTACCGCCGAAGCTGGCGATGTCCAGCGGCGCACCGCCGTCGAATCCGTACAGCGCGGCGGCCTTCTCCAGCGCACCCTTCGGCAGCGACTCCTCCAGCTGGATGAAGGCGGTGTTGCAGCTCTTGGCGAACGCGGTGCGCAACGGAATCGGGCCGAACTGCTCCGCCTCGGCGTTCTGGAACGTCCGCCCGTCCACGCTGATGTTCTGGGTGCAGTTCAGCGACGTGTTCGGCGACTTCCCGTTCATCAGCGCCGCCGTCGCCGTGATGATTTTGAACGTGGATCCCGGCGGGTACTTGCCGCGCACCGCCCGGCTCGCCCCGCTCGGCGGATGGTTTGCCAGCGCCAGCACGCCCCCGGTGCGCGTGTCGATGGCGACCATCGCCGCCGTCGGCCGGGCCGCCGTAGCCAGCGCCTCCTCCGCCGCCTGCTGAACACGCAGGTCAAGGGTCGTGCTTACCGCCTTGCCATCGGTCATCGGATAGGCGTGCAGCGTCTGCACGGTCTTGCCCCGCGCGTCCTGGACGACGACGGCGCCGCCCTGGGGCCGCAGCTGGCTGTCGTACACCCGCTCCAGGCCCGACAACGGCCCGGTCCGCCCGACGAGGTTGCTCGCCAGGTCGCCGGAGTCGCGCAGCGGCCGCCCGTCGGCGGAGAGGATCTGGCCGCGGTGGCCGGTGGACGCCGTGCGGTCGAGGTGTAGCCCCGGCCGCAGCGCCGGATGCACGGCCGCCGACTCCGCCCGCACCTTCCACCCGTGCTCCGTCGACGTCAGGTGCAGCACACCGGCGTACTCCAGCGGTGTCGGCAACCCCGACAGGCTGAGCCTCGCCACATAGGGCGCGGTCGCCGCGGAGCCCTTGCGCTCGATCGATCCCGGGGCGAACGACGCTCCGGTGACAAGCAGCTTGTCGCGAACCTGCGCCATCGTGGTCAACAGGTCCGGCACACTGATGCCGCCCGGCGTGCTCCCGCCCGGCACACTCGCCGCCGCCACCGCGACCCGACCGACCTTGTCACCCTGAGTAGCCGCTCCGGGTGCGGTCGCCATCGTCCGCCAGGCCGCGAGGTACGCCGCCGCCGCGGTCCGCACCCGCCCGTCGGCCGCCCGCTGGTCAGCCCGGTCCTTCAGGACATAGCCGACACCACTCCCCGCGGCCAGCACGACGACGACCACCACAGCGATGATCATCCGTTGCCGGCCGCGACCGCGACGCCTGGACGTCGACGCGGTGAATCCGGACGGTGTGAGGGGCACGACGACCCCCCTCCCCTCGATGACGCCAACCCGATCGGACGCTCACCTTACGAAGGCCCCCGGCACCGCGCATCCGACGCGCCGCTCGTCGGCGGCAACTCGACACGCGGGTCGGATACGGAAGGAGAACGTGGTCCTCTCGGGCCCATGCCACACCACTACGACTGAGCCCCCCAGCTCAGGCGCGACAAATCGCCCGGCGACCCCAGATCACCCTATCCGCCTGCCAGGCCTCAGGGAGTGTCGGGATTCGGTCAGGAGGCGCCGAGGCGTTCCAGCAGGAGACCGCGGACGGTGGCGGCGTCGGCCTGGCCCTTCATCGCCTTCATCACGGCGCCGACCAGCGGGCCGACGGCGTTCAGCTTGCCGCCGCGGACCTTCTCGGCGATGTCGGGGGCGCCGGCGATGGCGGCGTCGACCGCGGCGGTGAGCGCGCCGTCGTCCGCGACCACGGCGAGTCCGCGCCCGGCGACGACCTCGTCGGGTGTGCCCTCGCCGGCCAGCACTCCGTCGATCACCTTGCGGGCGAGCGCGTCGGTGAGTTCGCCGCCGGCGACCAGCACGGTGATCCGGGCGACGTCGGCCGGCGAGATCGCCAGCTCGGCGGCCGGCACTCCGGCGTCCGACGCCTGCCGGGCCAGCTCGTTGAGCCACCACTTGCGCGCGGCCGGCGGCGTGGCGCCGGCGGCCACCGTCTCCTCGACCAGGTCGAGGACGCCGGCGTTGCGCAGGTCGGTGAGGTCGCGCGCCGTGTAACCGTGCTCGGCGATGAGCCGGGCCCGCCGCGCGGCCGGCAGCTCGGGCAGACCGGCGCGCAGCTCGTCGACGAACTCCGTCGACAGCGCGAGCGGCGTGAGATCAGGCTCGGGGAAGTACCGGTAGTCGGTCGCCTCCTCCTTCGAGCGACCGGCCGACGTGCGTCCGGACGCCTCGTCGAAGTGCCGGGTCTCCTGGATGATCCGCTCGCCGTCGTCGAGCAGCGCCGCCTGGCGGGTGATCTCGTAGCGCACCGCACGCTCGACGGAGCGCAGCGAGTTGAGGTTCTTCGTCTCCGTCCGCGTCCCGAACGGCGCCTCGGGCTCCCCCGCGGCCGGGCGCCGCCGCAGCGAGACGTTCGCGTCGCAGCGCAGCGAGCCCTGCTCCATCCGCACGTCGGAGACACCGAGGGCGCGGATCAGTTCGCGCAGCTCGTCGACGTACGCCCGCGCCACCTCCGGCGAGCGCACATCCGGCTCGGTGACGATCTCGACCAGCGGGATGCCTGCGCGGTTGTAGTCGACGAGCGAGTGGGTGGCACCGTGGATGCGACCGGTGGCGCCACCGACATGCAGCGACTTGCCGGTGTCCTCCTCCATGTGCACCCGGGTGATGCCGACCCGGTGGACCTCGCCGTCGACCTCGACGTCGAGCCAGCCGTTCGTGCACAGCGGCTCGTCGTACTGGCTGATCTGGAAGTTCTTCGGCATGTCCGGGTAGAAGTAGTTCTTCCGGGCGAACCGGCACCAGGACGCGATGTCGCAGTGCAGCGCGAGGCCGATCATCACGGCGTAGCGGACCGCCGCCTCGTTGACGACGGGCAGCGAGCCGGGCAGGCCGAGGCACACCGGGCAGACCTGGGCGTTCGGCTCGGCGCCGAACGCCGTCGCGCAGCCGCAGAACATCTTCGACACGGTGCCGAGCTCGACATGCGTCTCCAGGCCGATCACGGGCTCGTAGCGGGCCACGGCATCGGCGAAGGAGGGCAGAGCCAGAGCCGCAGTGCTGCTCACCGGTGGTTCTCCTCATGTGGGGGCGGAGCCGAGCGGGTATCACGGACGTGTACGAAGGTGAGGAACACCGCCGCCGGCAGGCCGATCACACCCCAGACAATCAGGATCGGGCTGACCGTCGCGATCCCGAGGCCGAGCACCACCACGGTGAGCGCCCAGACCACGACGACGAGGACACGATCCTGCCGCCCGCTGCGCAGTCTCACAGCGACCTCACACTCACAGCGCCGGTGCCTCGGCGACCAGCGGATGGCCGCGGCGGGCGTCGAGCGCCTCCTCGAGCGCACCGCCGACCAGGTACAGCCGGTCGTCGGCGAACGGCGGCGCCATGATCTGGATGCCGACCGGCAGCCCGTCCACCAGACCCGCGGGCAGGCTCATCGCCGGCCCACCGGCCAGGTTCGACGGAATCGTGCACAGGTCCGACAGGTACATCGCGACCGGATCGTCGACCTTGGAGCCGAGCGGGAACGCGGGCGTCGGCGTCGTCGGCGAGACCAGCACATCGACCCGCTCGAACGCCGCCGCGAAGTCCCGGCTGATCAGCGTGCGCACCTTCTGCGCCTGGCCGTAGTAGGCGTCGTAGTAACCGGACGACAGCGCGTACGTTCCGAGGATCACGCGCCGCTTCACCTCGGGGCCGAAGCCCGCCTCGCGGGTGCGGCTCATGACCTCCTCGGCGCCGGCCTGGCCGTCGTCCCCGAGACGCAGCCCGAAGCGCATCGCGTCGAACCGGGCGAGGTTCGACGAGCACTCGCTCGGCGCGATCAGGTAGTAGGCCGCCAGCGCGTACTGGAAGTGCGGGCAGCTCACCTCGACCACCTCGGCGCCGAGTTCGGTCAGCGCCTCGACGGCCGCGGCGAACGCGGCCTCGACCCCGGGGTCGTAGCCCTCCCCCGCGAGCTCGCGCACCACGCCCACCCGCAGCCCGCGCACGTCGCGCCGCCCGGCCGCCTCCACCACCGGCGGCACCGGCACGTCGACGCTGGTCGAGTCCAGCGGATCATGCCCGGCGATCGCCGCGTGCAGCAGCGCCGCGTCGGTGACGGTCCGGGCCAGCGGACCAGCCTGGTCGAGCGAGCTGGAGAACGCGACCAGCCCGTAGCGGCTCACCCCGCCGTAGGTCGGCTTCACCCCGACCAGCCCGCAGACCGCCGCCGGCTGGCGGATCGAGCCGCCCGTGTCGGTGCCGATCGCCAGCGGCGCCTCGAACGCGGCGACCGCCGCCGCGGACCCGCCGCTCGAGCCACCGGGGATGCGGGTGGTGTCCCACGGGTTGCGCGTCGGCCCGTACGCCGAGTTCTCCGTGGACGACCCCATCGCGAACTCGTCCATGTTGACCTTGCCGAGCACGACGACGTCCGCCGCCCGCAGCCGGCTGACCACGGTGGCGTCGTACGGCGCGTGCCAGCCCTCGAGAATCCTGCTGCCGCAGGTCGTCGGCATGTCGCGGGCGGTCAGCACGTCCTTGAGCGCGAGCGGGACGCCGGCGAGCGGGCCGAGTGCCTCCCCGGCGGCGCGCCGCTCGTCGACGGACCGGGCCGCAGCGAGCGCGCCCTCGGCATCGACATGCAGAAACGCGTGGATGGTGTCGTCGACCTTGGCGATCCGGTCGAGCGCCGCCTGCGTCGCCTCGACGGCGGACAGCTCGCCCGCGGCGATCGCGGCCGCGGTGGCCGCGGCCGTCAGGCGCACAACGTCGGGGAATGTCGGGTGGTCGGTCATGCGGGCGGAGACCTCACTCGTCCGGATCAAGGATGCGGGGCACCCGGAAGCGGCCATCCTCGGCGGCCGGGGCGCCGGCCAGGGCCTCCGCGGCGGGCAGCGACGGACGGGCGACGTCCGGGCGGAACACGTTCGTCAGCGGCACCGCGTGGCTGGTCGGCGGGATGTCCGCCGCCGCGACCTCCGCGACCCGGGCGACCGCCGACAGGATCGCCTCAAGCTGCGGCGCGAGCGCGTCGAGCTCGTCGTCGGTCACCGACATCCGCGACAGCCGGGCGAGATGGGCTACCTCGTCCCGCGTGATCCCCATGGCGTCCTGCTCCTTCACTGGCAATGCACACTGGCGGTGCACACTGGCGGTGCGCGCCTCGCCGCGTCCCCGTGCTGTCATCGTACGGGCCGGCGCGCGACATCTCGGCGTGACCGATCGGCTATGCCCGCGACACGCTCGCTGTGCATGCTCAACTACATGTCGTACCTGATGCGCGTCGTCCTCCCGGACCGCCCGGGGACCCTCGGAGCGGTCGCCACCGCCCTGGGCAGCGCCGGTATCGACATCCTGAGCGTCACCGTCGTCGAACGCGGTCCGGTCGGCGCCGTCGACGACCTGCTCGTGGTGCTACCGCCCGGCGGACTCGCCGATCGGGCTCTGAGCGCCGCCCAGTCCGTCCCCGGCGTGATCGTCGAATCGCTGCGCCCCTTCCTGGCGGACGGTGTAGGGGTGACAGGCGACCTGGACCTCGCCGACGCGCTGGCCGAACGGCCCGCCGACGCCGCGGCCATCCTCACCGAACTCGCGCCCTGCGTGTTCAACGCCGACTGGGCGGTGCTGCTGGAACAGGTCGACGCCGGCGACGTCCGGGTACGGGAGACCTCCGTCGGCGCCCCGACCCTCGGCGGGGATGACCTCGGCGTGCCGGAGCGGGTCCGCCTCGCCCCACGCTGGATGCCGCTCGCCCAAGCCCGCCCGATCGGCGCCCACGAGGACGGCTTCCCACCCCGCTGGCAGGCCGTCGAGATGGCCCTGGCCGCGGCCCCCGTCGGCCACGACCACCTGGTGATTCTCCTCGGCCGACCCGGTGGTCCCGCCTTCCGCGCCGCCGAGATCGAGCGGCTGGCTCACCTCGCCGGCATCGCCGCCAGCCTCGCCGGCCGCCGACCCTGACCTCCGGCGAGCCCGCCCCCGCGGCGACACCACCCCGAGACGCCGGGCGGCACGCCGGGCAGCGGCATCAGGCGTCGGGATCGGCGACGGCGGGATCGGCGACGGCGGGATCGGCGTCGATAGGGGCGGCTGCTTCTCGGGCGGCGTCGGCGCCGCGGTCGAGCAGGAGGGCGAAGCCGGTGTCGTCGAGGACCGGGACACCGAGACTGCGGGCCTTGTCGTACTTGGCGGCGCCGGGATCCGCGCCGACCACGACAAAGGTCGTCTTCTTGCTCACCGAGCCGGTGACCTTGCCGCCGCGGGTCTGCACCGCCTCGGTCGCGCGGTCGCGGCTCCACGGCTCAGGCAGCGTGCCGGTGATCACCACGGTGACGCCGTCGAGCGGGCGGGGGCCCTCGTCGGCGCCGGCGTCGGCGAGGGACGCGCCGCCGGCGGCGATGCGGGCGACGATGTCGCGGTGCCGCTCGTCGGCGAACCAGTCGACCACCGCGTTCGCGATCTTCGGCCCGACGCCGTCGACCGCGGCGAGGGTCTCGGCGGGGGCGGCGGCGATCGCGTCCAGGGAGCGCAGCTCACGGGCGAGCGCCCGGGCCGCCGTCGGCCCGACGTGGCGGATGGACAGGCCGACCAGCAGGCGCCACAGCGGCCGGTGCCGGCCGTCCTCGACGCCGCGCAGGATCTGGTCGATCTTCTTCTGGGCGAAGCCGCGCAGGCCCTCGAACGACTCGGGCGTCAGGTGGAACACGTCGCCGATGTCGCGGACCCGGCCGGCCTCCAGCAGGGCGGTGGCCGTCTCGTAGCCGAGGCCGTCGATGTCCAGTGCGTCGCGCGAGGCGAGGTGGAAGATCGACTCGCGCAGCTGCGCCGGGCAGGCGTAGGTGTTCGGGCAGCGGATGTCGACTTCGCCCTCGGGGCGCACCAGCTCGGTGCCGCACTCGGGGCAGTGGGTGGGCATGACGAACGCCCGCTCGGTGCCGTCGCGCAGGTCCACGACCGGGCCGACGATCTCGGGGATGACGTCGCCGGCCTTGCGCAGCACGACCGTGTCGCCGATGAGCACGCCCTTGCGGCCGACCTCGTCGATGTTGTGCAGGGTGGCGAGACCGACCGTGGAGCCGGCGACCAGCACGGGTTCCAGCTCGCCGAACGGCGTCACCCGGCCGGTGCGCCCGACGTTGACCCGGATGTCGCGCAGCTTCGTGGTGACCTCCTCCGGCGGGTACTTGAACGCGACCGCCCAGCGTGGCGCCTTCGACGTCGAGCCGAGCCGGCGCTGCAGCGGGAAGGAGTCGACCTTGACGACGACGCCGTCGATCTCGTGCTCGACGTCGTGGCGGGCGTCGCCCCAGCGGTGGATGTAGCCGAGCACCTCGGGGATGGTCGCCACGACCTCGAAGCGGTGGGACACGGGCAGGCCGAGCTCGGCGAGGCGGGCGTACGCGCCGGACTGGGAGTCCACGTCGAAGCCGCGGTGCGCACCCAGACCGTGGACGATCATGTCGAGGGGGCGGCCGGCGGTGACCCGCGGGTCCTTCTGGCGCAGGGAGCCGGCGGCGGCGTTGCGCGGGTTGGCGAACGGCTTGCCGCCGGCCTCGACCAGGGATGCGTTGAGCTCGGCGAACTTCGCCGTCGGGAAGAACACCTCGCCGCGGACCTCCAGCAGCTCGGGCACCGCGGTGCCGCGCAGCCGGGTCGGAACGCTCGACAGCGTGCGGATGTTCGGGGTGATGTCCTCCCCCGTCCGGCCGTCGCCGCGGGTCGCCGCGCGGACCAGGCGGCCGTCCTCGTAGACGAGGTCCACGGCCAGGCCGTCGATCTTCAGCTCGCACAGCCAGGCGTCGACCTCGCTCTCCCGGGCCGCGCGCGCGGACCAGGCGTGGAACTCGTCGTCGTCGAAGACGTTGTCGAGCGAGAGCAGCCGCTCAAGGTGTTCCACCGGGGTGAACAGTGTGGAGAAGGACCCCGCCACCTTCTGCGTCGGCGAGTCGGGGGTGCGCAGGTCGGGGTGGCGTTCCTCGAGCGCGGTCAGTTCGCGCATCAGCTGGTCGTACTCGGCGTCGGAGACCGTCGGCGCGTCGAGCACGTAGTAGCGGTAGGCGTGCTCCTCGAGCTCGCGGGCGAGGTCGGTAGCCCGCGCCCGCTCGGCTGGGCTGGCCGATCCGGGGGGGCTGGCCGATTCAGTCATCAGATTTGCGCCGTGGATACTCCGGCCTTCAGGCCGGGGAGGAAACGGCGCGCCACGCTGGAACGCACGGGGGGATCCTTTCTGTAGAATGAGCGCATATCCCGCTACCGCCTCGATCCGACGCCTGGCCAGATCGCCGGGCTTGACGAGCACTGCGGGCATGCGCGATTCGTGTGGAACCTTGCGGTCGAACAGCAGTCGTGGTGGACGCCTTTCCGGGGAAAATCCCCGAACCATCTGGAACGGTGTCGGCAGTTGACCGCCGCGCGCGCCGAGTTCGATTGGCTGCGGGCCGGGTCGCAGACCGTGCAGCAGCAGGCGCTGCGGGACTTCGACCAGTCTCTGCGGAACTTCTTCAACGGTTCGCACCGGCGTCCGACCTATCGGAAACGAGGTCAGTCCGAAGGCTTCCAGGTTGTGGGGAAAAACGCCCGGGTCGAAAAGCTGAACCGGCGATGGTCGCACTGTTGGGTACCGAAAGTCGGCTGGGTGAAGTTCCGTGTCTCGCGCCGCGTCCCTGACTTCAGGTCCTACCGGGTGACCCGTGACCGTGCGGGCCGCTGGCATGTGGCGTTCGCCGCCGTGCCCGCGCCGATCGACGCACCCGGTACCGGTGGGGTCGTCGGGGTGGACCGGGGTGTGGCGGTGTCCGCGGCCCTGTCGACGGGCGAGCTGCTGCGCTGCCCCGGGCTGCGACCCGCCGAGGCCAGCCGGCTCCGCCGGCTGCAACGCCGGCTCGCGCGGGCCACGCGGGGCAGTAACCGGCGCACCCGGCTGACAGGCCAGATCGCCCGGGTGAAAGCCCGGGAGGCCGACCGGCGTAAGGACTGGGTGGAGAAGACCTCCACCGATCTCGCCCGCCGGTACGACCTGATCCGCGTCGAGGATGTGAACATTCGGGGTATGACCCGGTCGGCGCGCGGGACCGTCGAAGCGCCGGGCCGAAACGTGCGGCAGAAAGCCGGGCTGAACCGGGGTATCCTCGCCAATGGCTGGGGACAGCTCGTCCAACGCCTGGAACAGAAAGCCCCCGGCCGGGTCGAGAAGATCCCGGCCGCCTACACGTCTCAGCGTTGCTCGGCCTGCGGGCATACGGCGCCCGGGAACCGCGAGAGCCAAGCGGTCTTCTGGTGCGCGGTCTGCGGGCACACGGCCAACGCCGACGTGAACGCAGCAGTGAACATCGCCGCAGGACGTGCGGTGACCGCGCGGGGAGGCGCGGTGTTGACCGCGCCGATGAACCGCGAACCTCAACATTGCGCACCCCCTCTGGTGGGTGTGTAGGAGTTGGAATCCCCCGCCTTCACTTCAGGCGGGGGAGGACGTCAAGCCGGCGCGTCCACGAGTTCGCGGGCGGCGCGACGGCAGTGGCGCAGGATCGCCCTGGCCTCGTCCGCGCCGAATCCGGCCAGGCCACACGCGGGTGACACGGCGACCACCTCCCCGAGCTGTTCGGGCCGCAATCCCAGCCGGCTCCACAGTGCCCTGACCGGCTCGACAGTACGGCGGACGTCCGACAGGTCCGGGGAGGCGACCGCGTCCGGGGAGGCGGTGGGCACCAGCCCGGCGACCAGCCGGCCGCCGGACTCGACGAACTCGCCGACCGAATCGTCATCGTCCCTGGTCAGCAGGGCTACGTCGAGGCCGACGAAGTCCATCCCGGCGGTGCGCAGGGACGTCAGCGGCACGTTCGGGGCGCAGCAGTGGGCGCCGATCCCGGCGACGGCGGACGCCGAGCGCACCTCGTCCACGAGCGCGTGCAGCCGCGCCTGCGCCAGGCCCTCCTCGACCGGGGGCAGCACCGAGAAGCCGCTGGGGGTACGCACGCGGCCGGCCAGCACCGCGGGCAGTGACGGCTCGTCGAGCTGGAGGAGCAGGCGGGCGCCCGGCACGCGGCGGGCGAGGTCGCGCAGGTGCTCGACCAGGCCGGCCGTCAGCGCCTCGGCGATGTCGCGGGTCGCGCCCACGTCGGACAGGGCCTTGTGGCCGCGGGGCAGTTCGAGCTGCGCGGCGAGAGTCCACGGGCCGGTGACGGCCACCTTGAACGGGCCGGCGTAGCCGGCGGCGGTGTCGGCGAGCGCGTCGAGGTCGCGTTCGAGCAGGTCGCGGGCGCGGCGCAGGTCCAGGCCCGGCCGGGGCACGAGCCGCCAGCCGGCGGGCTGCAGGTCGACGGGCAGGTCGAGCAGGATCGCGCCGGCCCGGCCGAGCATCGACGCGCCCGGCCCGCGGGCGGGCAGCTCCGGCAGGTGCGGCAGGTCGGGCAGCTCGTCGAACACCAGCTTCTGGGCCCACACCGCGTCGGTGCCGGGCAGCGAGCCAACGCCGGTCGCCGCACCCGCGGGCCAGCAGTCATCACAGGTCACCCGGCCATCATCCCGTGACACCTGCCTATCCAGTGGCGAGGATGTGCCCTGCGCCGAGGACGCGGTCGCCGTCGTAGAGGACGACGGCCTGGCCGGGCGCGGTGCCCCGCACCGGGGAGCCCAGGGTGATGACCAGCTCGTCGCCGTGGGCCTGCGCCCGGGCCGGGACGACGCCGCCGTGCGCGCGCACCTGCGCCTCGCAGGCGACCACCCCTTCGTGTGGCCAGGCCGCGCGGTCAGCGACCAGCCGCCAGACGTCCAGCGCCTCGGCGGAGCCGACGGTGACCGTCGAGGTCACCGGGGAGATGTCGAGGACGTAGCGGGGGCGGCCGTCCGGTGCCGGGCGTTCGAGGCCGAGGCCGCGGCGCTGGCCGACGGTGAAGGCGAACGCGCCGTCGTGTTCGCCCAGCGTCTGGCCGGTGTCGGCGTCGACGATGGGGCCGGGGCGGGAGCCGAGCCGGTCGCGCAGCCAGCCGCCGGTGTCGCCGCCCGAGATGAAGCAGATGTCGTGACTGTCCGGCTTGTCGGCGACGGCCAGGCCCCGCTCGGCGGCCTCGCGGCGCACCTGCGCCTTCGTCGAGTCGCCGAGGGGGAAGCGGGCGGCGGCGAGCTGCTCGGGGCGCAGCGTCCCCAGCACGTAGGACTGGTCCTTGGCCGGGTCGACGGAGCGGCGCAGGGTGCCGTCCGGGTCGAGGCGGGCGTGATGGCCGGTGACGACGGCGTCGAAGCCGAGGGCGAGGGCCCGGTCGAGGACGGCGGCGAACTTGATCCGCTCGTTGCAACGCACGCACGGGTTCGGCGTGCGGCCCTGGGCGTACGACTCGACGAACTCGTCGATGACGTCAGCCTCGAACCGCTCGGCGAGATCCCACACGTAGAAGGGGATGTCGAGCACGTCGGCGGCGCGGCGGGCGTCGCGCGCGTCCTCCAGCGTGCAGCAGCCGCGGGCGCCGGTGCGATCCGACTCCGGTGAGCGCGACAGCGCCAGGTGCACCCCGGTGACGTCGTGGCCGGCCTCGACGGCACGCGCGGCGGCGACCGCGGAGTCGACCCCGCCGGACATCGCGGCGAGCACGCGCATCAGACCGTCACCCCCGCGCGGCTGGCTCGTTCCACCACCGGGCCGATTGCCTCGACGAGCGCGTCCACGTCGGCGGCCCGTGAGGTGTGACCGAGGGAGAAACGCAGCGAGGAGCGGGCGTGCTCGTCACTGGCCCCCATCGCCAGCAGCACGTGCGAGGGCCTCGCCACCCCCGCCGAGCAGGCCGAACCGGTGGAGCACTCGATGCCGCGCGCGTCGAGCAGCATGAGCAGCGAGTCGCCCTCGCAGCCGGGGAAGGTCAGGTGGGCGTTGCCGGGCAGGCGGCGGGGGGCTCCGGGCGGCCCGGCGAGGGGCGCGCCGTTGAGGATCGCCCCGGGCACCTCGTGCTGGACGCGGCGGACCAGGTCGTCGCGCAGCGCGGCGAGACGCGCGCTCTCACGGGGCAGGTGCTCGCAGGCGGCGGTGGCCGCCGCGGCGAACGCGGCCGCCCCGGCGGTGTTCAGGGTGCCGGACCGGATGTCACGCTCCTGGCCACCACCGTGCGTGAGTGGCTGCAGGACCAGGCCGCGGCGCACGACCAGCGCACCCACGCCGACCGGGCCGCCGACCTTGTGCGCGGAGATGGTGATCGCGTCCGGCGCGTCCTCGCCGGTGGCGATCCCGCTGGCGTTCACGGTGACCGGGAGCTGACCGAAGGCCTGCACCGCGTCGGTGTGGAAGGGCACGCCGTGCCGATGCGCGACGCCAGCGAGGGCGGCCACCGGCTGGACCGTACCGACCTCGCTGTTCGCCCACATCACGGAGACGACGGCGACGGAGTCGGGGTCGCGGGCGAGGGCGGCCTCGAGGGTCTCCGGGTGCACGGTGCCGGCGGCGTCGACCTCGAGCAGCTCCACCTCGGCGCCCTGCGCGGCGCTCAGCCAGGCGACCGTGTCGAGGACGGCGCGGTGCTCCACGGCGCTGACCAGGATCCGGCGCCGCGCCGGCTCGGCCGCCCGGCGCGCCCAGAACAGCCCCTTCAGGGCGAGGTTGTCGCTCTCCGTGCCGCCGCCGGTGAACACGACATCCGACGGACGGGCGCCCAGCAGACCGGCCAGCACCTCGCGGGACTCCTCGACGACGCGGCGAGCCCGGCGCCCGCTGGCGTGCAACGACGAGGCATTGCCCGCGACGGCGCCGCTCGCGGTCAGCGCGGCGAGCGCCTCCGGGCGCATCGGCGTCGTCGCCGCGTGGTCGAGATAGGTCACACCGTAGAGGGTAGCCTCGCGCGCCGGGTGGGCAGCAGTGGATCGAGGCTGCCGTGGGACAGGCAACCAGTCCAGACGCCCGCGCAGTAGGCGGCGTCGTCGGCGACGCGCAGCAGCACATAGGGCAGCAGGCCCACGTCCGGGCGCTCGGCCCACCAGTCGCCGACCAGCGGTGCCGCCGCGGCGGCGAGCACCAGCCGGCCGGGGGCGCCGGCGCAGGCCAGCGGGATCAGCCAGACGCGCCGCGCGGTCTCGGCGGCGGCGCGCAGGCCATGGCCACGGCCCCGCGCGGTCAGCGCGAGCGCGACGAGCGCGGGCCGCTCGACCCGCTCCAGCCGCCGCGCGAGGCGCTGCACCGTCCGCCCGGTGGACGCGACGGCCACCACGAGCCCAGCCAGCCCAGCCAGTCGGGCCGGGCGGGTTCGCGCGGCGAGCAGGGCGGCGATGGTCACGGTAGCCGCGGCGCCGCGGGCCGGGCGCAGCGCGCCGGGGTGGCGCCGGGCCAGCGCCGCCGCCGAGCGCCCGTAGCCGTGCCGCTGGCGGGCCCACGCCCACCAGGACCCACGCGGCTCGTGCCCGACCACGGCCGCCGGCTCGTAGCGGACGGTGTGCCCGGCGGCGACGAGCCGCCAGACCAGGTCGACGTCCTCGCCGTAGCGCAGCGCCGGGTCGAAGGCGACCAGCCGGCGGCGGATGACCAGGGCCGCGGTCGGCACGTAGGACACCCGTGCGCCGGGCCGCACCGGCGCCGCCCGGGCGCCCAGGTCGAGCGGGGAGCGCGCCGCCTCGTAGCGGGCCCGCAGACCAGGGCGCCCGCCGGGCGGGACGGGAGAGGAGACCCGCGGCGCGGCGGCGGCGACCGCCGGATCGGCGAGGTGGGCGGCGAGACGCTCGAGCCAGTCACCGGTGGGACGCACGTCGCCGTCACAGAAGACGATCAGTTCGGTGCGGGCGGCCCGCGCGCCGGTGGTGCGGGCCGCGGCCGGTCCGCGCGGATGCGGATGGCGGATCACCCGGGCGCCGGCGGATGCGGCGGCCACGGCGGTGGCGTCGCGGGAGCCGTCGTCGACGACGATCACCTCGGCGCAGCGGGCGCGCAGCAGCGTCACCAGCGCGCCGATCCGGCGGGCCTCGTCGCGGGCGGGAACGACCGCCGTCAGCGCCGGCGCCGCTGTCCCTACTGCCCCTGCTGCCCCTGTCCCTGTCGCCGCGCCCGCGGACGCCGGTGGCAGGGGGTGCAGGAGGCCCGCGTCGGCGAGGCGGCGGGCCAGTGCGGCGGCCCCCGCGCCCGCGTCGCCGACCGGGCCGCCCGCACGCAGCCGGGCGAAGGCTCCGGCCCCGGCGGGTGACAGGGTCATCAGCCGCAGCGGCGAGCCGCCGAGCAGCACCTGGCCTTGGCCCTGGCCCTCGGCGGCGCGCAGGACGGCGAGGCCGGGATCGGGCCAGAGCCGGAAGAAGGCCGGCAGCGGGGTCAGGCGGCGGGTCATGCGGCGGGTCAGAAGTCGCCGGCGGCGCGGCGCAGGTCGGTGAGCAGGGCGATGAGCGTGCGCACTCCACCGTCGCCGAGGCCGGGGTCGGCGAAGACGGTGTCGTTGAGCGCCTTCGTGGCCGCCAGCGCCGTGGCCCGGCCCTCGTCGGTGATCTCGGCGAGGATCGCCCGCCGATCGGTGGGATGCGGGTTGCGGCGGACCTGACCGCGGGCCTCCAGCCGGTCGACCGCGCTGGTGATGCTGGTCGGATGGACCTGCAGCCGGCTGCCGATCTTGTTGAGCGGCAGCGCGCCGTGCCGCGAGAACATCAGAAGCATCAGCAGCTCATAGCGGGCGAAGGTCAGGTCGAGCGGGCGCAGCACCTCGTCGACCCGGGCGAGCATGATCTGCTGGGCCCGCATCAACGACGTCACCGCCGCCATGCCGTCCGCGACCGCGCCCCACCCGTGGGCCGTCCAGTGCCGGTGGGCCTCCGCTATCGGATCGGTGGGCAGCGGTTTGGGGGTGGCCACGGCTTCGGTCGCTCCTGCACGTCGAGGGACGTCTCCCGCCCGGCCGCCCGGCCGGGGACCGTCCCGACGACGGCCAGCGTCCATTGCACCCCAGGACGCCACGTGCAGGCAAAGACTCATGCGCACGCGGAGATTGCGGGGCGTGACCGATCACATGCATCTGTCGCCTCCGTCGCTTTCCGGCCGGATTCACACGTTGCGGCGATACTGACCACCGGCTTCGAAAAACGCGTTGGTGATCTGTCCGAGTGAGCAGACGCGGACCGCGTTCATCAACGCCGCGAAGACGTTTCCGGTGCCGGCCGCGGTCGCGCGCAGGTCCGCCAGTGCCGGCCCTGTCTCGGCGGCGTGCCGGCGGTGGAAGTCGGCGAGGCGGGCGAGCTGCGAGCTCTTCTCGCCCTCGGTGGCCCGGGCGAGTTCCTGCGGGCCACCCGTCTCGGCGGCCGCCGGGTCCGCGGCGAGAAACGTGTTGACACCGACGACCGGCAGGCTGCCGTCGTGCTTGCGCCGCTCGTAGAGCATGGACTCGTCCTGAATCCGACCGCGCTGGTAACCGGTCTCCATCGCGCCCAGCACCCCGCCCCGGTCGCTGATCCGCTCGAACTCGGCCAGCACCGCCTCCTCCACCAGATCGGTCAGCTCGTCGACGACGAACGACCCCTGCAGCGGATTCTCGTTCGCGGCGAGCCCCCATTCCTGGTCGATGACCCGCTGAATGGCGAGAGCGCGCCGGACGGAACCCTCGGTCGGGGTGGTGACGGCCTCGTCGTAGGCGTTCGTGTGCAGGCTGTTGCAGTTGTCGTAGACGGCGCACAGGGCCTGCAACGTCGTGCGGATGTCGTTGAACGCCATCTCCTGGGCGTGCAGTGACCGGCCGGACGTCTGCACGTGGTACTTGAGCATCTGGGAACGCGGCCCGGCGCCGTAGCGCTCCCGCATCGCCACCGCCCACACTCGCCGGGCGACCCGCCCGATGACGGTGTACTCCGCGTCCATCCCGTTGGAGAAGAAGAACGACAGGTTCGGGGCGAAGTCGTCGATGCGCATGCCGCGGGCCAGGTAGGCCTCGACGTAGGTGAATCCGTTCGCCAGGGTGAAGGCGAGCTGGGTGATGGGATTCGCACCGGCCTCGGCAATGTGATATCCGGAGATCGACACCGAATAGAAGTTGCGGACGTCGTGCCCGATGAACCACTCCTGCACGTCGGCCATCGCGCGCAGCGCGAACTCCGTCGAGAAGATGCAGGTGTTCTGGCCCTGGTCCTCCTTGAGGATGTCGGCCTGCACCGTGCCGCGGACGGTGGCGACGGTGTGCGCGGCGATGGTCGCGGCCTCGTCGGCGTCCGGTTCGCGGCCGTGCTCGCTGCGAAAGGCGTCGCGCCGCTGGTCGATCGCGGTGGTCAGGAACATGGCGAGGATCGCCGGCGCCGGGCCGTTGATCGTCATGGACACGCTGGTCGCCGGATCGCACAGGTCGAAGCCGTCGAACAGGGCCTTCATGTCGTCGAGAGTGGCGACCGACACTCCGGACGTGCCGACCTTGCCGTAGATGTCCGGCCGGGCCGCCGGGTCACGCCCGTAGAGCGTCACCGAGTCGAAGGCGGTGGACAGCCGGGTGGCGGGGGATCCGGCGGACAGCAGGTGGAAACGGCGGTTCGTCCGGAACGGGTCGCCCTCGCCGGCGAACATGCGCGCCGGCGCCTCCCCGGCACGCTTGAACGGATAGCAGCCGGCGGTGTAGGGGAAGACGCCCGGCAGGTTCTCCCGCCGCAGGAAGCGCAGCAGCCCGGCGGCGTCGTCGAGGCGGGGCAGCGCCACCCGGGAGACCTGGCTGCCAGCGAGCGTCGTGCGCCGCAGTGGGGTGCGGACCTCCTGGCCGCGCACCAGGTAGGTCAGCTCGTCGCCCTGGCGCTGCGCGACGGTGGCGGGCCACTCGGCCAGCAGGGAGCCCGCCCACGGCGCGAGCGCCGTGTCGGCCGCGTCTCGCAGCGCGGTGAGGGACCCCGCCTCCCCACCGGTGGCGCGCAGGGCGTCAAGTGCCGTCGTGAGGTGCTCGCGGCGGCGGGCGAGCAGCGCCTGGCGCTCCGTCTCGGCGTGGTAGCCGCGGACCGTCTCGGCGATCTCGGCCAGGTAGCGGGCGCGGGCGGCCGGGACGACCGGGGCGAGGTCGCGGGACACGCGCGTGCTGACCGTGGCCAGCTCTCCCGGCCCGACCCGCAGGCCGCGCGCCGCCAGCAGCCCGACGAGATGGTGGTACAGGGCTGTCACGCCGTCGTCGTGGAAGCGGGCGGCGGACGTGCCGAAGACCGGCATCTCCTCCCACGACTGGTCGAACGCCTCCCGGTTGCGCATCAGCTGGCGCGCGACATCGCGGCGCGCGTCCTGTGCCCCACGGCGCTCGAACTTGTTCACCGCGACGACGTCCGCGACCTCCAACATGTCGATCTTCTCCAGCTGGGAGGCGGCGCCGTACTCGGGTGTCATCACATACAGCGAGACCTCACAGTAGTCGACGATCGCCGCGTCGCCCTGCCCGATCCCAGGTGTCTCGACGATGACCAGGTCATAGCCGGCCAGGTGGCAGGCGGCGACCATGTCCCGCAGGTGCGCCGGGACCTCGCTGTCGGCCCGCCGGGTCGCCAGCGACCGGAAATAGGTGACGCACCCGTCGCCCTGGCCGAGGGCGTTCATCCGGATGCGGTCGCCGAGCAGCGCCCCGCCGCCGCGACGCCGGCTGGGATCGACGGCGAGCACGGCGATGCGCAGGTCCGTGCCCTGGTCGAGGCGGAAGCGCCGCAGCAGCTCGTCGGTCAGCGATGACTTGCCCGAACCGCCGGTGCCGGTGATGCCCAGCACGGGCATGGGTGGGCGCCGGTCGGCCTCCGCACGCAGCGCGGCGGCGAACTCCTCGACGTCGCGCCCGGCGGCGAGGACCGTGATGGCGCGGGCGAGTGCTCCCTGATCGCCGCTGGCGACCTCGTCCAGCTTCACACCATCGCCGGCGAGATCGACGTCGCAGTCTCGGATGATGGTGTTCACCATCGCGGCGAGCCCCAGCTCCTGGCCGTCGTGGGGAGAGAAGATCCGGCTGACTCCGCGGGACTGCAGCAGGTCGATCTCGGCCGGCACGATCACTCCGCCACCGCCACCGAAGACCCGCACGTGGCCAGCGTCGCGCTCACGCAGCCGATCCACCAGGTACGTGAAATACTCCACGTGCCCACCCTGGTACGAGGAGAGAGCCACGCCCTGCGCGTCCTCCTGTACCGCGGCGGTCACCACGTCCTCGACGCCCCGATCGTGACCGAGGTGGATGACCTCGGCGCCCTGGGCCTGCAGCAGGCGCCGCATGATGTTGATCGCCGCGTCATGCCCGTCGAACAGCGCTGCCGCCGTGACGATGCGGACCGGGTGATCTGGGACGTGCAGATCAGACGACATCGAAGCGGCTCCCCTCGGCCGATGTGTCACGTCCGATAGTAGGACGCCCATCTACCTGCAGCCACTCGGACCAGGAACCTGATCAAGGATGCGCCTGTCCGCACATACACGTAGGGTCGCTCCGACAATGTCGGAGCGACCCTACGTGTGTAAGTCCGGCGGCGTCCTACTCTCCCACACGGTCCCCCATGCAGTACCATCGGCGCTGAAGAGCTTAGCTTCCGGGTTCGGAATGAGACCGGGCGTTTCCCCTTCGCCAAAACCACCGAAACATC
>NZ_JCBATA010000062.1:0-48321 GCF_059816245.1 Frankia sp. RB5 | reverse complement strand
CACCGAGCAGCCGGGTGAAGTCGGCGACCACCCGCTCCTCCAGGCTGATGGCCTCGCCGGTGCGTCCCGCCTGCCCGTAGGAGGTGGCGAGGTTGGCGCGGGCGGTCAGCGTGTCGGGGTGCTCGTCGCCCAGGAGGCGGGTGGCCTGGTCTGTCGTGTGTTGCCAGTAGGTGACGGTGGTGGTTTGCAGACCGGCGTCGAGCCGACTGATTCCGGCCCGGTATAGCAGCGGGTGCCCGTGGGGTTGCCAGAGCAGGTCGCCGGCGAGGCGGGTGAGGGTGGTGGTGTTGGCCTGCAGGGTGGTGATGAGGTCGGGGCGGGTGTAGTCGGCGGCGGGCCACACGGCCAGGAGAGCGTCAGCGGCGGCATGGCTGACAGCGGCCAGCTCCGCCGTGTTCTCCCGGATGGCGCGGGCGGTCAACGCGTGGATACGCACCGCACGGGTGCTGTCGGTGGGGGTGTGGGTAAGCAGTCCGTAGCGGTGCAGCAGCCGCACCACCTGGTAGGCCTGGTCGGCGGTGACGGGCCGCCCGGCGGTGTTGGTGCGGTGGGTGGTCAGGTAGCCGGCAACAGGGGCGGTGGCCCACAGCGTGTCGGGATGTCCGGCGGGGTCGAGCATGGCGGCCAGGGCCAGGGCAGGGCGGGCCAGCCCGGCGGGTTCGGCCGCATCGGCGGCGTCCAGGGCGAGTAGGAGGGTGACGGCCACGGACCGGCCGTAGCCGTCGGGATCGACCCCGGCGGGCATGAGGTCGCCTAGCCGGCCGTCACCGGCGGTGTAGCGGGCCAGGTAGGCGGTGCAGCCTTCTTCCTGACTGATCATGTAGGCGGCGGCGTTGGAGAGGGCGAGCGGGAGATGGCCCAGCGCCCGAGCCAGATCACGGACGTCCTCGTCCAGTAGATCCGATCGGCCGGCCTGGTCGAGCCGCTCGGTCAGATACGCCTGCGACTCGTCGGGGGTGTACATGTCGACGTCGATCTGCTGGCGTCCCGCGCTGATCAGCGCGACATCACGCAGCCGGGTGGTCGCCAACGTCCCGCCGGTCGACCGCGCCGGTGGCCACCAGCCGGCGAGCGCCGCCGGGTCGACGATGTCGTCGAGGACGACCAGCCACGACCGGCCGGTGGCGTACAGCCACTCCAGGAACGCCTGCGCGTCCGCGGTCAGATCCGTCCCGTCGGCGCCGGGCAACCCGACCCGTGCCGCGGCACGGGCATACCCAGTGATGACCTGGTCGCCGCTGGCGGCGTCCAACCAGATGACCAGATCGGTGCCCTGCGCGAGCGCCCGGTGAGCGAACCAGGCCGCCAACTGCGACTTCCCGACCCCGCCCCCACCCGCCAACACCCGCGTCCCCACCACACCCGCACCCGCGTCCCGACCTGCCCGTTGGGTCAGGACCACGTCCACGCCACTACCGTGCGCTGTTGTCACCCGGTCGCGCAGACCCTGGCGGGGTTGGAACGCCGACGCCAACGCCGGTGGCCGACCTACCACCACCGGCCACACCACAGGCGCCGCCGGCGGGACCGGCTGTGGCGGTGGCGGGTTCTCCTGGTCCCGCCGGCGCTGGCGGTGATGCTCCGCGGCCAGCTCGCGGAACTCCTGCACCGCCGCGGCCGCGCCGCTCTCGCTGCGAGTGCAAGCCCGGATCCACGCCTGGGCCAACGCCTCGTCCGGCGGCCGGGCGATCTGCCCGTTGCGGATGCTGTACAGGTGGGAGCGGCTGTACCCGATCTTCCTCGCCAACGCGTCCGCGGAGATCCCGGCCTGATCCTGCAGCCGTCTGAGGATCGTGCAGATCTCCGCGACCGGCCCGCTCGCCCCCGCCTTCGTATCTCTGTAGGACCGCTCCGCATTCACTGTTCGAGTTCGCGGCGAGTCGGTGCGTGTCCGATGCCATGCCTCGAACCAGGCTGCCTGCTCTAGGGTCGGGACGTCACATGCGGTAAGAAAGGCAGACAGCGAAAGCGCAGTTGTCCGCCCGCTTCTGATCATGTCGTGGGCCGTCGTGTGCGGCAGCGGCATGCCGTGTCGCTGCGCGCGTCGCTCCAGGCTGCGAAGGCTCACCCGTCGCTGCCGGCGGAGACTGTCAAGCGCGGCGGCGAGCTGCGTGGGTGTGTGGATGTCCTCAAGCGGGGACGGTGCGGACGTTCGCGGGGGCGCGTTCGCTTCGGAACCGGGCTGCCGGCGGCGTTCTTGCCTCCAGGCCTTGTGGTCGCGTTCCACGACCGCGCGTCGTTCCTTCCAGGCGTTCAGCTCCGCCTCGGATTTTCCGCAGGCTTTGAGGTAGGCCTGGGTGACGGGCCAGGACGGCACCATGCGTCCCTTGGCGGCCTCCGCTAGGGTCGGTATCGCGTAGTGCGTCAGACGGCTCATGGCCGCGTAGGTCAGATCAGCCGGTCGCTCCTCACGAAGAGCCTGGGCGAACGCCGCGGCGGGGCCGCCGTGTTCGAGATCGATCGGCTGTTCGGGTCGGCCCTGCCGGCGCTTGGCGGCGCGGGGCATCGCGGGTCAGCCAGCCTGCTCGTCACCGCCGTTGCCGGTCTCAGGATCGGGGGCGAGACGGTCGTCCGCATCGCTGTGGCCAGTGCTTTTCTGGATCCGGTTCGTGATCTCCCACGCGGCGAAGGCGATCGCGGAGATCAGGAGGATCGCCGCGTAGGGGTCGTAGCCGGCCAGCGCCAAGACGAGAACGGCCGTCCCGACGAGCACCAGGACCAGCAGATGCAGCCCCACGGCCCGCTGCGTGGTCTGCTTCTGGGACGCTCCATGCCCGAGGCGGGATGCCCGTGTCCTGGGCGAAGGAGGTTCCGAGGGCGGGACACTGGGGGAACGTGGCTCCTCGCCACGATCTGCAGACATGACGCAGCCTTCCGAGAGAGACATGCTGAACGAGGTCCGGACGGGTCCTGCGATGCGGCTGCCACGCCCTGTCCGCCGGTAGCCAGCCGGCGGTAACGCGGTGAAGCCACTACGCATCATCGCAGACAGGTAGCCCCATGAACGTTCTACCCACGAGGACATTTGTCTGGGCTTCCCGCGCTCCGCGCACACGCCCATGCCCAACAAAGAGTTGTTAGGCATGGGCCGTCCAGACCAACCCGCGCACCAAACCCCTAACAAACAGCAAACATGCAGGTCAGAGCATGTATGTCGACCTGCATGTTCGGGTCTGCCCGGGGCAAGCCATGGACAGACGCAGGACGGTCATCCTTGGACTCGTAGTGTGCGTGCCGTTGTGCACCATGGCTGCCCGAGACGACGTCTGATTTGGTCCGGACGGGCGACTCGGCAGGAGGGCCCTCCGCTAGCCACGGAGGGCCCTCCTCACCCTCCCGCAGCAGGCCTTGATTACATAGGCGAGATCGGGCACCACTTGTCGACGAGAGTTGGCCGCGGCCCTGGTGGGTGGGGCCTCCTCCTGGAACGCCTGCAGCCAGCACAGAGAGAACCAGTGAGCACAGCGTCGCCACTGTCAGGGCGCCCTCGCTCATGAACATCGGCTCCGGCCCTTTAATGGGCGATGACGCTTCGCTGGCGGTCAGCCCTGACTCGTCGTGCGCCTAGCCCTCGTCAACGGCGCCGGTCGGTCAACATCACCGCGCAGGAGGCTTATCGTGTGGTGTTGGGGCGTGCCCCACACCGACACTCCTGGCCGCCCCCGGCAAGATCACTCTAGGGGTCGGCGTCGCCTCGCCACTCGCGCAGCACCGCGGCCGCCGCCACAGTGTGCGGATGCTCGTCGCCGAGCAGCCGCGTGAAGTCGTCGACCACCCGCTCCTCCAGACTGATGGCCTCGCCGGTGCGTCCCGCCAGCCAGTACGAGACGGCAAGGTTGTTGCGGGCGCCCAGGGTGTCCGGGTGCTCGTCACCGAGCAGCCGCTCCCGGTCGACGACCACCCTCTCATGAAGGCTGATTGCCTCGCCGGTGAGCCCCGCCTGCCCATACAAAGAGGCAAGGGTGTTGCGGGCGCCCAGGGTGTCCGGGTGCTCGTCACCGAGCAGCCGCGTGAAGTCGGCGACCAGTCGCTCCAGCAGGCTGATCGCTTCGCCGGTGCGCGCCGCCCGCCCGTACGAGGCGGCGAGGTTGCCGCGGGCGGTCAGGGTGGACGGGTGCTCCTCGCCGAGCAGCCGCGTGAAGTTGGCGACCAGCCGCTCCGACAAGCTGATCGCCTCGCTGGTGCGCCCTGCCTGGCGGTACGAGGAGGCAAGGTTGTTGCGGGCGGTCAAGGTGGACGGGTGCTCGTCGCCGAGCAGGCGCTCCCGGTCCGCCACCACCCGCTCCTCGAGGCTGATTGCCTCGCCGATCCGCCCCGCCAGCCCATACGAGACGGCGAGGTTGCCGCGGGCGGTCAGGGTGGACGGGTGCTCCTCGCCGAGCAGGCGCTCCCGGTCCGCCACCACCCGCTCTTGGAGGCTGATTGCCTCGCCGATCCGCCCCGCCTGCCGGTACGAGGAGGCAAGGTTGGCGCGGACGGTCAGGGTGGACGGGTGCTCCTCACCGAACAGCCGGGTGCGGTCGGCGACCAGCCGCTCCCCTAGGCTGATCGCCTCGCCGGTCCGCCCCGCCTGCCCGTACGAGGCGGCGAGGTTGGCGCGGGCGGTCAGGGTGTCGGGGTGGTCGTCGCCGAGCAGGCGGGTGGCCTGGTCTGTCATGTGCTGCCAGTAGGGGACGGTGGTGGTGTGCAGGCCGGCGTCGAGCAGGCTGGTGCCGGCCCGGTAGAGCAGCGGATGGCCGTCGGGTTGCCAGAGCAGGTCGCCGGCGATGGCTGTGAGGGTGGTGGTGTTGGCCCGCAGCGCGGCGGTGAGCGCGGAGGTGGTGTGATCATCAGCGGGCCATAGGGCGAGGAGCGCGTCGGCGGCGGCATGCCTGACCGCAGCCAGCTCGGGGAAGGTTTCCCGGGCGGCGCGGGCGGTCAACGCGTGGATGCGTACCGCGTGGGCGCTGTCGGTGGGGGTGTGGGTGAGCAGGCCGTAGCGGTGTAGCAGCCGCATCGCCCGGCGGGCCCGGTCGGCGCTGACCGGCTGTCCGGTGCCACCGGTGCGGTGGGCGGTCAGGTAGCCGGTGACGGCGGGGGTGGCCCACAGGGTGTCGGGATGGCCGGCGGGGTCGAGCATGGCGGCCAGGGCGAGGGCGGGGCGGGCCAGCCCGGGTGGGTCGGCCGCCTCGGCGGCGTCGAGGGCGAGGAGCAGGGTGAGCGCGACCGCCCGGGGATAGCCGTCGGGCTGGGCGTCGGCGGGCATCAGGTCGGCCAGCTGGCTCTCAGCATGGGTGTAGCGGGCCAGGTAGGCGGCGCATCCTTCTCCCTGGCTGATCATGTAGGCGGCGGCGTGCGACAACGCAAGCGGTAGATGGCCGAGCGCGTCGGCCAGCCCGCCGGCCGGTGTCCTCTGCCCCTCGGTTTTCTTGTCCGGGTCGAGGAGGTGGGGGTGGCCGGCGTCAGTGAGCCGGTCGGTGAGATACGCCTCCGACTCGTCGGGGCTGTACACATCCACATCCACCTGGAGGCGTCCCGCGCTGACCAGGGTCGGGTCGTCGCGCAGCCGGGTGGTCGCCACCGTCCAGCCGGTCGGCCGCGCCGGGGGCCACCAGTCGGTGAGCGCCGCTGGGTCGGTCACATCGTCGAGGACGACCAGCCACGACCGGGGCGTGGTGTGCAGCCACTCCAGGAACCTCTGCGCGTCGACGGTCAGATCCGTCCCGTCGGCGCCGGGCAGCCCGACCCGTGCCGCGGCACGCGCGTAGCTGCTGATCACCTGGTCGGCGGTGGCGGCGTCCACCCAGACGACCAGGTCGGTGCCCTGCGCGAGCGCCCGGTGGGCGAACCAGGCCGCCAGCTGCGACTTGCCGACCCCACCCCCGCCGGCCAGCACCCGCGTCCCAGAACCCCCACGGCTCTGGTGGGTGAGGACCACGTCCGCGCCGCGGCCACGGGCCGCCGTGATCTGGTCCCGCAGGCCGTGGCGGGGTTGGAACGCCGACGCCAACGCCGGTGGACGGCCGACCACCACCGGCCACGCCACCATCGGTGGGTTCGGCGCGGCGTAGAAGTTATTGGTCTGGATGTTGCGGTCTCCCCGCTGCACCGCAGCCGGCCTGGTGAAGACCGTCGTCTCCTCCGGCTCGTCGGGCCGTTCGCCGGGAAGTGGTGTTCCGGCCATCGGGTTAGGCGCCGAAGGTGTTCGTCTGCTCGTTGTGGTCGCCGACCTGTATCGCAGTCGGCCCGTGGAAGGTGTTCCCGGTCAGGGCATGCCCGCCGGCCTGCCGGTCCGCTTCCCGCACCTCGGCGAGGGCTTGGGTGAGCGCGGCGGCGAAGGCGGGATTCTGCTCGGCGGCGTCCTCCAGGGCGAGCTGCAATCGCTGCCGGGTACGCGGAGACAGCTCCTCACGGCCGTCCTCGGCTTCCTGTTCGACCCGGGCCAGGACCGGGTCGTTCTCGCCGAGTGCCTGGCTGACAATGCTGTGGACGCGGTCGAGGCCGGCGTCGACGATCCGGTCGGTTTCCGCTTCCACCCTCCCGCCAACATCACGCGCCCGGCGTACCGCCCAGGCGAACAGCACCCCAACCGCCACCTCAACCCCCGTCATGACCCACTCCCGAAACCGCGTCTGTGTGCACCTGGACATGCACGATGCGCACCATCCTCCCTCATCCCACGCACCGCGGATCTCGCCTATCAGATTCTCGGTGGCTCCACGACGACCGCTGCCGGGACCGGTCTGCTGCTTGGGGATGCGGTCGGTGCGGTGGCCGCGTTCGAGGCACTGCTCGCCAACCGGCGGCGGGTCCTTGGCCCCGACCACCTCGAGACCCTGGCAGCCCGCGGCAGCCTCGCCCACTGGTGGGGTGAGACAGGGGATGCGGTCGGTGCGGTGGCCGCGTTCGAGGCACTGCTCGCCGACCGGCTGCGGGTCCTGGGCCCCGACCACCCCCGCACCCTGACCGCCCGCGGCAACCTCGCCCTCCAACGGGGTGAGGCGGGGGATGCGGTCGGTGCTGCGACCGCCCTCGAGAAGGTACTGGCCGACCAGCTGCGGGTCCTGGGCCCCGACCACCCCCGTACCCTGGCCAGCCGCAGCAACCTGGCCTCGTGGCGAGGCGAGCTGGGAGATGAAGCAGGAGATACGGTGGCCACGTTCGAGGGGCTGCTGGCCGACCTGCTGCGAGTATTGGGCCCCGACCACCCCGACACCCTGACCAACCGCGGCAACCACGCCCACTGGAAGGGCCGAGCAGGGGACGCCGTCGGCGCCGCGGCCGCCTTCGAGGCGCTGCTCGCCGACCTGCTGCGGGTACTCGGCCCCGACCACCCCGACACCCTGACCGTCCGCAACAACCTGGCCCACTGGCGGGGCCAGGCCGGGCATCCAGCGGATGCGGCAGACGCATTTGAGGCGCTGTTGGCCGACCAGCTGCGGGTCCTCGGCCCCGACCACCCCTATACCCTGGCCACCCGCAGCAATCTGGCCTCCTGGCGGCGCCAGGAGGAGAACACGCTGTTGGAAGACCGAGACTGAGGATGCGCCGGTGCTGTGCAGGTCGGAGCCTCGGCGCGTGGCTGGGTGTTGGCGTGCTGCCAAGCGCACCGCAACCACCCAGGCGACCCTTACACCCGCATGCCGACCGCAGTGTGCCGCAGTCGATCTCCGGACACGCGGTGGATGGGCTCATTGTGGGTGCGGATGTTCCGACAGGGCGCGGCACTCACAGACATGCTCCGGCATAGAAAATGCCGTGACCTGGGAGAACGCGGCATCGCCCGGCAGCTTGCGGCACCGTCAGGCACGCGCGCATGCGACTTGTAATCGAGTCGCGCCGACGTCCCGCCAGGTCATGGAGGCCGCGATCACTTGCTTTGACCTGCGATTTCTTGGCGATGGAGATCTTTTCTACTGCCTTCAAGATCGAATATGGGCTCAATATGGGCTCATTTGGCAGGATCGTGTCGATCAACGGCCTGTCGCATGCCGCCTCGACGGCAGGGAGGCGTCCGACTGGACGTGCGTGGTCCCTGCGCGAGATCCCGCGAGGCACTCGATGGGCCGAGGTTGTGGCCCGGGCTTTCAACCCATCATGTGGCGAGCGCCCGTGCCTAGCGGCGTCCTTGGCGGCTGTGTGTGATCACCGTTGGGGGTGAGCCGGTCAGGCACGATCCGGTGGGAGTACGGGCCGCCGCCCCGGCGTTCTGGCCATCCGCCAGTGGCACCGGTCCTGAGTGTCATCGGACTCACAGCCAGACGGGCCGAGCGCCGGTGCATTCCGAGAAACAGCTCTTACGTGGCGCAAGCTTCGACGACTACTCCGGCGACGGCGGCCAAGGCCACGATGACTGCGAGCGCGGCACGTCCGCCGGCACGCGTGGCCCCCTTGGCCACTTCACCAATACACAACATCGCCGCATTACCCAACACCACTGAACGTGTCCGCCAGCCCAGTCATGGCCACTGCTCCTGTGCGAGCGGCGCGTTGTTCAGCTGGTCGCGAAGGCTCCGCCAGTTCGGCATGAACTTGTCCATCAGATTGGTGAAGCGCTCGCCGTGGAGGCGTTCGAGGTAATGTGTCATCTCGTGGACAACGATGTACTCCAGGCAATCCGGGTGCTTCTTAGCGAGTTCGACGTTGAACCAGATGTGTCCGGTCTCGCGGTTGCATGATCCCCACTTGGTCTTCATCCGCCTGATTGTCCACTGCGGCACCGACACCTCCAGTTTCGGTTCCCACTTGGCAAGCAGGTTGGGGAGCGTTTGTCGCAGTTGCTCGCGGTACCAGCGATTGAGCAGTTCGCGTCGCCGTTCAGCTGTGGTGCCGGCCGGCACGTACAGCAGCAGCCGTTCACCGTCAAGCTCAAAGTGCGGCCGCCCCGGACGTTCGATGACCTTCATTCGACGGCGGACGCCCCACACGTAGTGCGACTCGCCGGTGACCATCTCACGTGTGGACTGGCGCGCAGCCGAACGAAGTTGCTCGCGCCGCTCCTTGATCCACGGCAGTCGCTGGATCACGGCCAACCGAACGCGCTCGTCATCGAGCCGGTGCGGCGCAGCGACTCGAACGCGTCCCAGCGGTGGATAGACGCCGATATGAAGATTCTTGATGTCCTTATAGATGACATCAATGTCGATACCACGGACGGTCAGGTAGGCACTAGCGGTACTCATGACGTGCCTTTACCAGATCAAATAGTTCATCAAGCCGATCGAAGTCGTCAGGCAGTACCCGAGCAAGCGCGCGCTTGACCTTCTTTTCCTTGATCGGGTTGCCCACCCACGAGTCCGGCTTGGTGTGGAGGATAGTGGTGTCTACCACAGCGGCCAGCTCCGGCGATCGATCGAAGAAGTCGACCAGGGCGCGGCGAGCACCGTTGCTGGCCCACTCCGGGTACTCGGTGTCTGCCTCGCCCGCGCCAAGCTTGGTCGCGGCATCCAGCAGCTTCGCGAGGTACGCTTGGTAGTCCAGAGCTCCCTGGCGCCGCTCTTCGAGGATGGCGTCGAGCAGCGCAGACATCTTGTCATAGTACTTGGGATTCATCGCGCGCTCGTCGATGATCACTTTGCGCATGTTGTTGGTGATTGTCGCCGCTACCGCCTCGGGGTCCTTTTTGATGCCCGGGGGAAGCTTGTCGAGCGCACCGGCGCCCATCTGGACGATCAGTTGGATCAGCCCGGCTTCCTCGAAGTCAGACACGACCTCGGATGGCTTGGCGCTGATGTAGGTGTCAAGAAGGTGGCGCATGCCGGCCTCGTACTGCTTGAAATCGACATCCTCCTTGGCGCCCAGTTTGATCTCGCCGCGCACGTCGGCGTAGTGAGCGATCTCATCCTTGATCGCTGCAGCTTCAGCATCGCTGTAGCCAGCGGCACTCATCTCGTTGGCGAGGTTGCTGTACGCGCGGGTCACGGCCGCCACAGCCTTATAAAGTTCGACTCGCTTCGGCTCGTTGGCCTTGAGTTGCTCGGCGTTCCCGTATTCACGGGCGCAGAAGTACTGCTGGTACTGGAGGGTATCCCTGGGCGGTTCGACCGGCTCACATAGTGCCCGGATCCGCTCCAAGGCCTCGTCGAGGTCTTCGCGGGCCTTCTCGATCCGGTCAGACAGCAGTCCGTCGATATCCTTCTTCTCGTAGCCCTCCAGGGCACCGCCGGTGTAGTCCGTGATCGCGGACTCAAGGGAGTTGAACAGGTCACGGTAGTCGACGACGTAGCCGTAGTCCTTGTCCTCGCCATCGAGGCGGTTGACCCGGCAGATCGCCTGGAACAGGCCATGGTCCTGCATCTTCTTATCGATATACAGGTACGTCGCGCTCGGGGCGTCAAAGCCGGTCAGAAGCTTGTCCACGACGATGAGCAGCCGCATTTGGCCCGGATCGTTGACGAAGCGCTCCTTAACCTCCTTCTCGAACTGCTCGACCTTCGGCATCGCCTTGTCGGCAGGCTCGTTGAAGTGGTCCGCGAGCATCTGCCGGTAAATCTCGTACTGGCGCAGTCGTTCAGTGGCGCCGTGGCCGGAGTCCTCCTTGGCGATGTCGCCTGCCCGTGGCGCGTACGAGGTGACGATAGCGCACTTGCCCTTGAACCCAGCCTGAGTGAACAGCTCGTAGAATTTGCATGCCTGGTAGATGCTCGAACTGACGAGTATTGCGTTGCCACGGCCATCTGACAGACGGGGCTTGATCTCCATGTCAAGCAAGATGTCATTGACGATCTGTCGAGCGCGCGGTTCTGAGCTGACGACCTTCTGCATGGTGCCCCAGCGCTTCTTGAGCTCAGCGCGGGAGAGGTCCGTCATGCCGCGGGTCTTGGCCTCAAACCACTTGTCGACCTTCTCCGGTGAGGTCAACTCCTGGTCGATACTACGCGCCTCGTAGCGCAGGTCGAGCACGACACCGTCGGCCACGCCCTCGTCATACTTGTAGGTGTGGATGAAGCTGCCGAACCGCTCTATGGTGCTGGTCTTGTCGACTTTGAGCAGGGGTGTGCCGGTGAAGCCGATGAACATCGCGCCGGGCAGAAGCGCCTTCATGGCGTCGTGCATCTTGCCCGACTGGGTGCGATGAGCCTCATCGACAAAGACGAAGATGTTGCCCTTGGCGTGGAAGTCCTTCGGGATAGTCGCGGTCAGCTCACGGATGAACTCGCTAGCGGCCTGGTCACGATTAGTGTCGTCCTCCGAGCCGCGGAACTTGTGAACCAGCGAACAGATCAGCCACTGCTCGCTCGCGTTCAGCGTGGTGAGGAGGTCAGCACCGCTCTTCGTGCGGTAGATCGACTCGTTGACCCCGCGGAAGACCTTCTCGATCTGATCATCCAACTCGGCGCGGTCGGTGATGAGTAGCACGCGGGGATCCGGCTGGTGCTCACGGATCCACTTGGCCAGCCACACCATCGTCAGCGACTTGCCGGACCCCTGCGTGTGCCAGATGATGCCGCCCTCGCGCTTGGCAATCCGCGCTTGAGCCGCTTTAACCCCGAAGTACTGGTTGTGCCGGCAGGTTTTCTTCTGGCCTGTGTCGAAGACCATAAAATCGTGGACCAGCTCAAGCAGGCGCTGTTTCGAGCAGAGCTGAGTCAGGGAACGATCGAGGGGGTCGGCGATGTCCGACGGCTCGCGCCACGCCAGCCAGTACTTCTCGGGCGTATCGATAACGCTGTAGCGCAATCCTTCCACGTCGTTGCCAGCCATCACGAGCTGCACGGTCGTGAAGAACGACCGAATGAACTCCGGCCGCTGGTTGCCGATGCTCTGCCGGATACCCTCCGAGACGGCGACCTTGGAACGCTTGAGCTCGATCGTTCCGAGGGCGATACCGTTGACGTAGAGCACGATGTCTGGGCGCTTGGTGTGCTGGCCGGACACTGTCACTTCCTCGGCCAGGGCGAAGTCGTTATCCTCTGGCCGCGCCCAGTCGATGAGCCACACCGTCTCTGTCTGCTCGCCGGCGCCAGGCTTGACTTTGACCCCGTAGCGCAGCAGCCCGTAGACATCACGGTTCGCCTCATACAGGTCACGGCCGCCACCAAGCGAAGCGTCGCTCTTCAGCTTGTCGATTGCCTTGTTGATCAGGTTGTCCGTGTAGCCGCGAGCGCGGAGATTCTGCGTGAGAAGCCCGACCTCGACGTTGGAGTTAGCTTCGCGATAACCCCAGTTGCCGAGGTACTCGTAGCCCAGCGAGTCCCGGAAGTATGCGATGACGCGATCTTGAGCTTTGCGCTCGGGTTGTCCTACGTTACTCACGCCGCGCTCTCCTTGGCCGGAAGACGGGTACGACCGGTCAGGACCTGCTGCATCATTCCTTGCTTGACGGCCTTAGCTTTATCGAGTCGGCTGCGGAGAACGAGGATCTCCGACTCGCAGTCGTTGAGCACCTGTGCTATTGCTCGCTGCTCGTCCACAGCCGGCAGCGTCAGCGCGATACTGGAGATGAACGAGCGCGTCGTTGCCAAGACCTTGGTACCCGCAGCAAGGCGAAGCAACGCACCTCGGAAAGCTGGGATGAACTGAAGGTAAGCTTTGAAGCCATCCGCCAGCACTGCCTTGTCGAACCGTGCTGCGATGGTGTGAAGACCGGGAACCACGCCCGCGTTGGGTACTGACGTTACCTCGACTGACTTGCCCACTCCGTCCGGATCCTCTGATGCATCGGCAAAAACAAGATCCCCAACCTGGAGCCGACCGGCGTTCCGTAGCAAGGTGGAACTCGCTCGTGGCATCGCCTCGTGTGTAGCGTCCAGCCTGACGCTGCTGCGAGTATGGATGTCGCCATAGTGCAGGTAGCGGACAGGTGACTCGCCGTCAAGTTGAGCCCGCGACAACGCAACTGTCCTTATGTAGCTCACGTGGTTACCGAGCAGAACCTCGCGCCACGGGTCGGTGAACCCCGGAAGCCTGGCTCTGCCAGTGAGGAGCTGCTGCATCATGGCCTGCTTGATCGCCTGCTTTTTGACGATCATCCGCTCCAGCGTGGCGATGCGGTCGTCGATATCCGTTAGGGCGTCCGCAATCCGCGATTGCTCCGTCAACGGTGGAACGACGGTCAACAACGCCGCAACGGTGGTGAGGTTGATCCCAGCCTTAGCCCCGGTGTCCGTCGATCCGACGAAACGGCGCTGCGGCTCCCAACTCGCGAGGTAGTAGGCCACGAAACGGCTATCCACCAGCCTAGGGTCCAAGCGTACCCGTGCGATGTGCTGGTTGATATACGCGGGCTTGGGGACTTTCTCATCGATATATCCGATGATCCCGATGTCGGCCGTGATGGAGACGAGGAGATCGCCAGTTTCGAGTCGTGTCCGTCGAGCCTCAGCGTCGTTGGGGTCAATCTGAACAAAGCGCAAGCTGCTCAGGTCGAGGCGAATGTTGCTTCGATTGAGATTCGTGATGCGGACGAACAAACTGCCATGATCGGAGTAGTATGCTGCCCAACCTCGCGATCCGCTAGTGACCTGGCCGCCAAGCTCACCCAACATTTTGACTTGCCAGTCCTGCGGAATCGCGGCTCTCTGGGCAATCATCGCTGAACCCCCATCGCAGCGAGATGCCCCTCGACCTTTACTTCAATTTCCGCAAGCGATGCGTTGAGCTGCTCGACCGTCTCGCCATAACGCTCGCCCAGCTCCTTGATACGGCGTACGAGTGCGAGCGTCAGCAATTCAGCCTCAGATGCCACGCAACCAGTTACCGTTGCCCGCCACTTGTCGTCGAGCACGAGTTGCTTGATCTCAGGCAAGGTGAGGTCGCCATACTTATGGAGGGTCGCCAGGTCGAGCGCCGCCTGGGCTTCCTTGGCGGCCTTCTTGGTGATGGCTTCGTCGTTGTACAGCTTGATCAGGTGTTGCAGCGTCTTGATCTCTTCTGGGTCAGTGCCTTCGTGTCGAGCCACCTTAAGCCGCGTCGCAGCAAGGCCCTTCGAGACCTTGCCGTCATCCATCGCCTCGGCCAGCAGGCCGTCCTCGGCGGCATGCTCCTCGATGTACTCCTCTACAGCGCGGCTGGATTCCTCGGCCGCTGTGATCAGCATATCGACCTCGGCCTGCTCGTCCGC
The DNA here is from genome assembly GCF_059816245.1 of Frankia sp. RB5. Taxonomy (NCBI): domain Bacteria; kingdom Bacillati; phylum Actinomycetota; class Actinomycetes; order Frankiales; family Frankiaceae; genus Frankia; species Frankia sp. RB5. The sequence continues at coordinate 34,280 of NZ_JCBATA010000062.1, read as the reverse complement.
AAAGTAGCGTGCGACAACGAGCGCGGGTGGTATGAGATCCATCTTGTACTTGGTGGCGCTACGCCCCGAACCGACGACAAGGTCGGGCGTCTCGGAGAGCTTGCGCTCCTTGTCCTCGATGGTCTTGCGAGGCTTTGCCGCCTCACACCAATCTTCGTTCATGATGAGGTAGACATCGTCGTGCATGACGCCGTGCCAGTAGGTCATGAGCTGCTCATAGACGTCGTACTCGTCGAGCAGGGGGGTGTCCTTGAAACGGGCCAGAAGATCGTCGCTGATCCTGCTGATCAGCTCCTTGGGGACGGTGTTGGCGTCGAGCGCTTGCAGAATGGGCCGGTGAGCGGCGAACCAATCGTCCACCTGGCCGCGCACGTCGGTGGCGAACTTCTGGAACTCGTTGGAGTCCAGGATGGTCTGTTGCACTTCGGTCACGCCGACTGCAAGGTCACTATAGCCGGGGCGGTTTGGCTTGAAGAGCGTCGCACGAAGGCTCGGGAAAGCCTCCCAGTACCCGCTGAGCATGTCAAGGTCGCGGTCTGGGATGCCGCCGTGCAGGTGAGCGTGAAGGTCTTGGATGTCCTCCGGTTCGGAGGAATCGATGTAGCGCGGGATATTGAGGTTGTAGTCGTTCTTCGGATCGGCGATCTCGTGGAGTGGCACCATGCGCGAGTAGCGCTCGATCCCGGTCTGCTTGTTGAAGACGTCGACGATCTTATGGATGTCCTGGCTGCGGAGGCGGTTCTTGTTGCCGTCCTTGATGTACCCCTTGGAGGCATCGATCATGAAGACACCGGTCCGTGCCTGGGCGTTCTCCTTGTCGAGCACGATGATGCAGGCCGGGATGCCGGTGCCGTAGAAAAGGTTGGCTGGCAGGCCGATTATGCCCTTGATGTAGCCGCGACGCAGCAGCTCTCTGCGGATCTTGGCCTCGGCGTTGCCACGGAAGAGGACGCCGTGCGGCAGGATGACTGCAGCCTTGCCGTTGCTCTTGAGGGACTTGAGAATGTGCAGCAGGAAGGCGTAGTCGCCGTTCTTCTCCGGCGGCTGGCCGAACTCGAATCGACCGTACTCGCGCTCCAAGCCGTTGCTCCACGACTTGATCGAGAACGGCGGATTGGCGACGGCGAAGTCGAAGGTCCGCAGCTGATTTCCCATGATCAGCTGCGGACTGGTAATCGTGTCGCCCTTGAGGATATCAGCATCTTCGTTACCGTGGAGGATCATGTTCATCTTGGCCAGCGCCCATGTGGCGTTATCTTTCTCCTGGCCATAGATCGTGATGCCTCGCGGCGCCTCGTCCGCCACCTTGAGAAGCAACGAGCCTGACCCGCACGTGGGGTCGTAGACCGTGGAGTCCTGCCGGGTGCCCGGTCCGGTGCCGACGACCTTGGCGAGTATGCGCGAGACCTCGGCCGGCGTGTAGAACTGGCCCTTCGACTTGCCCGACTCGGTGGCGAAGTGCCGCATCAGGTACTCGTAGGCGTCGCCGAGCAGGTCGTCGCCCTCGGCGCGGCTACCGCGGAAGTCCAAGTCAGCGAAGATCGCCACCAGCTTGGACAGGCGATCTTGCATCTCCTTGCCCTTGCCGAGCTTCTCCTCGTCGTTAAAATCGGCCAGGTCGATGACCTTCTCTAGCCCGTTGGCCTCTGCGAGCCTGCCGATAATCTTATTGATCTTGTCGCCGATCTCCTTGTCACCCTTGAGGGCGACCATGTCGTCGAAGGAGCCGCCTTGGGGGACGTCGATCAAGGAATTCCTGTCGGACTTGGCCTTGTCCGTCACGTACTTCACGAACAGCAGCGTCAGGATGTAGTCCTTGTACTGGCTGGCATCCATGCCGCCGCGCAGCTCGTCACAGCTCCGCCAGAGCGAGCTGTACAAGTCCGACTTCTTCAGGGCCACTACCACGCCACCCCCGTCGTCACGTTCGGTGACTGGCTGGCCGTCACCAGCTCAGTCAGCGGCAACCATGGGGCTCCTTGTGACCGCATCGAGCGATGCTCCCGCCTGTCCCAGGCGCCATGACAGCCCCAGCGTGCATACGCCATCGCCATCAGCCGGTCCTTTCGATCATCGCTGCGCCCCGCGGGAGCGCACGATCGGCGGTCACGCCAGTGCTACCAAGCTCGACTCTAGCGGGCATCCCGGACAACATCGTGGCGCCACGCACGGCGCCATCTCGGCGCTCACGCGAAGTTGGCATGCAGCTCCGACCGCTCGCCTGACCCCCGGTGGCTAGAACTCGGCCGGGAGCTGCAGGCGCCGCAGGACCGACCTGAACGACACCAACGCGCCACCCTCGCCCTGCTCCTGATCGAGGAGACCAATCAGGTCAAGCCCAACTCAAAGCGGCCCACCACATCCCCATAGAAGGAAATACAGACAGCGGCCACAATGTCGGCCGGAGGGTTTTCCGATCGGGTTGTTGTGCGGCTTGAAAAAGGTATTATTGGAGCCGGTGAGGGGACTCGAACCCCTAGCCGCTCGATTACAAGTCGAGTGCGCTACCAATTGCGCCACACCGGCTGGGTCAGGTAGCCCTGTCGCCTGGCCTGGGCGGGGGGCGAGCGCCGAGTTGGGTGAGGAGGCGCTGGGCGTGGAGAGCGGGGTTGCGGCGGCGGGTGATGTAGTCGGCCCCGAGGTCACGGTAGGGCTGGTCGCGGTCGAGCATGTGGAGCAGTGAGACGAGGATCAAGGTGGGTGCGGGGCCGGGATGAGGTCGCCTGGATTAAGGAGTTCTGGCGTGAGGGTGCCCGGGGGCTCGACGTCGAGTCGGGCGGAACGCCGACGCCCAGCACGTCGGGCAACGTCGCCGGTGGGCCGGTCGGCCACCGTGATGGGACGGCGCGGCTGCGGGTCGGGCCGTTCCTCGAGGACGCCGTGGGCCTGGTTCCTTGCAGGGCCGCCTGGGATGCCGGCACGCCTCCGCCGAGAGCTGAGCCGCTTCTTGGCCGACTTCGCCCCGGCGCCCGGCGCCGGCCGCTCTCACCCCGCCGCGCGGCCGGCACCCGGCACAGTGCGTCGCGTTCGACGTGCTCGGCTACCTGCAAGTAGGGCGGGAATTGTGAGAGCGGCACCCCACAATGGGGCAGAAAATCTTGCTTTGAGTTAAGCGCAAACAGTTTCTCAGTCGCCATCCGCAAGTGTTTGTGGGCATGTTCATGCGCCGCATTCGCCGGCCTCGAGCCCGTGGACGCGTGACCAGGAAAATTTGCGCGACAGCAGGCGCTTGGGGGCGACGCCCGCCCACTCCAAGCGGCAAATTTTCCTTGACGGTGACTCTCCGAATTGGCTTAGATTTTCCCCGTTCTCGTCTATTGAGTTTGCGGGAGGACCTGCCCCTATGCGCCACCGCCGAAGATTTTCCCTTGCCGTTCTAGCGATCATTGCCGCTACGGTCCTGATGGGGCTGGGTGCTGGGCCTGCTTCTGCCGCGTCACCACCGCCTGCGCCGCTGATCAGGGCCTGTCTGGCAAAAGATGCATCGAACAACGCCTACACGGATGCCGGCTGGTACCGAACTCGAGACCAGTGGTGCCGGAACTCCATCATCCGTGCCGGAGAGACCGGCAAGGGTCCGTCGGGGACCATGGCTGCGGCGGTCTCCATAGGTGTGACCACGTCGCCGACGGATCTCAGCGTGCACGTTGACATGCACATACAGCCGATCAGCTCCACGGGAACGTTGACCAACGCCTTCCTCGACGTCGAGCTCCCCTGCGCGGGGTGTACCCCTGCGGGCGTGACCAATGGGCGTGGGGCCCTGCTGTCTGGGTGGACCGCCGACGGCAACACCACCTTCGACTTCACGGCAGGCCTGGGTACCGGCGTGGACAAGGTCGTAACCCACGCCTTCCATCCGCGCTTCCTCCTCGACCGCGGTCGGCTGGTGAAGGAGTCCACGGGCACCTACTTCCGGTGCGACGCCGCCACCTACATCAGCGCCGGGACGGTCCCCGGATGTGTCTTCCCGCAGACCCATCCAACCCTGACCTACGACGCCGAGAGGCAGCCGAACGCCAAGAACACCATCGCGCACATCCGGCAGGCACTCACCCAACCGAACTCGACGCAGCCGGTATGGACAGGGGCCGACGCCGGAAAGAAGACGATTCCGTCCGTGTTGCATCGCCAGACTTCCAAGAGCAAGAACCGCGCGAACAACAGAGCTGCCGCCGCGGTGTGTCGGACAATCGATCCTGCCTACGTCAGCAAGGGGAACGACTGTGACGAGTTCCCCTTCGAGTCGACAACGGAAGGTGCGGCCAAGGGGGACAGAAGATTCTCTGCCCTGCCCGTCCCGCTCGGCGATAACCGGAGCGCGGGGAGCACACTCGGACATTTCTACACCGACCTGCGGGTGCTGGAGGGGGAGGAGTTCCACGTAGCCGTCCCACGCTAGCCCGGAGTGGTTGCCGACCAGCGCACCGGGAGGCCCACGGCGCGCTGGTCGGACCGTCTGCGACAATAATGGACATGGACAAGCCTGCCCTGCTTGCTGCATATGAGGACGAGATTGATGTCGAGTACAGCCAGTTTCTCGTGAAGGACGAGGGCATGGCGTGGCTGACGGACCGCAATCTCACCGCCCCCGAACCGCCTCTTGCCGCAGACGAACTCCTCCGGACCGGCGTGGACTGGATCTGTGTCGGAAGCAACGCGCAGGACCACACCGCGCACGCGCGACTTGAGTCGTGGCGGGGTGAGCCGGCCCGCCAGGACGGCTGGGAGCTCACGGAGGACTTCGACTTCACGGCGACTTCCGGGAGACTGCTGCTCGACACCGTCACCACAGGGCCGGCCTCCGTGGACGAGCGTCTGACGCTGCCCGCACCCGGCCGGTATCGAGGCCGGGCGTACTCCCGCGGTCGGGCCGATGCGCGCCAGGCCCTCGCGGAGACTTTCGACGTGCCCGACGGCACGGAGACCTATCTGATCCAGTTCTGGGGCGCGTGACCGCCACGGGGAGGCAGCTGTGGCTCCTCGGCGGCACGACACCGCCGGTGGCGCACGCCATACCGATATCGGGCGCCCGCTGAGCCTGCGCCACCCAATTGCGGTGGAGGCCGGTGGACGCATTCCCCTTCCGGATCACCTCGCCTGGGTCGCGGTTGTAAGCAAAATCATGACCCAGAACCGACAGGACCGGGCCCCGAGTAGTACGGCTGCCATCCCACGATCACACCGTCGCGGAACCTGACGTGTGTCCGTGCTGCTTCACCAGGTCGGACCGGACGCGATCTCCCCGTCCACCGTGAACCCAAACCGGCGCAGCCGATCATCACCCGCTTCGGCCAGCAGGCCAGACAGCCGCCAGGTGGCCGGCCCGTCGCCGGCGTCGGCACGGGCCTGCAGCCCTTGGTGATCCCCAGCCTCGACCAGCAGATCGGCCAACCGCTCGGCGGCGCCCTCGTCGCCGGCGTCGGCGCGGGCTCGTAGTAGGTCGATCGCACCCTGGCGGTCCCCGGCCTTGGCCAACAACCCGGCCAGCCGGATGGTGGCCGGCCCGTCGCCGGCGTCGGCACGGGCCTGTAGCCCTTGGCGGTCCCCGGCCCTGGCTAGCAGCTCGGCCAACTGCCAGGCGGCCTGCCTGTCGCCGGCGTCGGCGCGGGCCTGCAGCCCCTGCCGGTCCCCGGCCTCGGCCAACAGCCCAGCCAGCTGTATGGCGGCTGACGTGTTGCCGGCATCGGCAAAGGTCCGAAGAAGAGGCACGGCGATGGTGTAGATGTGACGGTCGAAGGCGGTGTAGGCGATGCGGGTGATGTCGTCGAGGTCGGTGAGGTGGTCGCGTAGGGCGATCCACAGGCTTGCCGGTACCCGGGTATGGCGGCGGGTGCGGGTGGCGTGCTGGCGGAGGTAGTCGGCGGGCTGGTAGCCGGTGAGTTGTCCCATGCCGGCGCCGATGGGCATGAGGGTGTTGGTGGCGCCGTGTAGGCGTCGGGTGGTGTAGGCGAGGGCCTGTTCGAACCAGTCCGTGGGTGCGTCGGCCTGCTCGTGGGCGGTGCAGTAGCCGACGGCGGCGGCGCGCAGTAACCCGGGCGGCAGCGGGGCGCGGGCACCGAGACGGTAGGCGTCGAGCGCGGCGGTCAGCACAGCTTTCGCGTAGGGCGGGGCGTTTCTCCAGTGGGCGAGTAGCTCGGGGGCGGCGGCGAGATGGCGGGGAAGGCTGAAGCCGCTATCGAGGGTCAGACAGGCGGCGATCCGCGCATCGTCGTCGGCGGCGGTGTCGGCGCGGCGGGCCTCGGCCGGAGTGAAGTCCGGGTCGAGGGTGACCTGTTCGGCCAGGCGCAGCACCTCCCGGGCTCCCCGCCACGGATCCGACTCACCCGCCGCAGGTTGACGCTGGTAGGTGTCGCGGAAACTCGGCCACAGCGTCCCGACCAGCACCACCGGATCAGACCCGCCCAGCAACGTCCGCACGATGCCGGCATTGAGCGCGGGGGTGGCGTCGAGATAGGTCTGCAGCTCATCCAGCCACACCACCAGGCGCCCACTCGGCCCCCGCTCGGCCAGAGCGTCCAGCTCGCCGACGCCGGCCGGATGCAGCAGCGGCCAGTCGCCGCACGCGGCACGCACCGCTTCGAACGCGGTGCGGGTCTTACCGACCGAGGACTCCCCGACCAGCAGCAGGAACCCGCCGCGGCCGGTCATCGCCGCCAGCCGGGCCCGCACCCCGTCGCCCGTCCCGTCCACGTCACGGGGCACGTAGGCCGGCAAGCCGCGCGGCGCGACCCCGTCCACGCTGATCGGCTCGTGCACCCCCAGCAGGAACGGATCAGCGTCGCCTACCCGCCGGCCGTCGACCTGCTCGCTGCGGGCCGCCAACCCGGGCGGGCGTCCCACGGGGGCGAGGATCGGCTCCGGCGGGGACGGGTTCCGCCGGGCCCGCCGGCGCTGGCGGTGATATTCCGCGGCCAGCTCACGGAACTCCTGCACCGCCGCGGCCACGGTGCTCTCACGTGCGGTGCAGGCCCTGATCCATGCCTCGGCCAGTTCTTCGTCCGGCGGGCCGACGATCTTCTCGCCGCGGATCTTGTCGACGTGGGAAGAGCTGCACCCGATCTTCTTCGCCAGTTCCCGAACGGAGATCCCGGCCTGTTCCTGCAACCGTGTGAGCATCGCGCAGATCTCCGCGACCGGCCCGCCCGGCGCCGCCTGCGCCATCACACCCCCGTGTGTCCACCCGCTGTCCACCGCACAGCCGTGGACACCCCGCCCCCGCCAGCGGTTTCCCGTCCCATTCTCCGCACACGTCCACAACCACCAACAACACCCCCACGATCGCCGAACGTGGTCCTCACGCCGGCCGGCGCCCCACCCGTCGCACCCCCTTCGTAGGAGGACCCGATGACCCCCAGCCTCCCGACCCCTCCCGACCAGCCGCTGACCCGCGCGCTGCTCACCGCCGTGCTCTCCGGCGCCACCCGCGCCCTCGTCAGCTGGCTCCTCCACCACTAACACCCCACCCGGCCGGGCCCTCGATCCGCGAGGATCCCCGCGCGGCGAGTGCCCCGGGCCACCGAACCCGGGGGCAGCTCCCACCGCGGCGGCCGCGCTCTGGCATTCGCCGACGAACGACACGACGCGGGCGTCACTGCGAGGCCCCAACCAGACGGGTCAAGTTCGCCTCCCGGCAGTTGTCGCGGGGAATGGGGCATTTCCTGCGGCAACCCGTCGGTGAGCCCTGTCCACGCCGTTGTCCCCTCCGCCGGGCGGTGGCGAGAACCGAGTCGTTCCCACCCGCCCCCGCCGGGCCTGCTGCCCGCACACCCCGTCCCCGTTCGGCCGGCGAGGCGGAGTTCTGCGCACTGGGCGACGGAGCGAGGCTCTGGCTCGTCGAGGCCGCCGCATCCGGGACGTCCCGGATGCGGGTGAAGATGGCCGAGGCCGTCACCCTCGCCGGTCTGCACGGGACCGGCACCGTCGACCGGGCGCTCGGCGCCGCCGCGACCGCCGGCTGGAACGCCCTCGGCAACGGAGGCGACCAGTGAACACCGTCTGTGCCCCACCAGCCCGACGACCTCGACACCCTGCTACGCAGGCTGCGCCTGCCGCACGTCCGCCGGCACGCCCCCGAGGTGCTGGCCACCGCGAAGGCCCAACGCTGGGAACCGGCCGAGGTCCTGCGCGCCCTGTTCACCGCCGAGGCCGACGGCCGTGACCGCGCCGGGCTGGCCACCCGCAGGGCCCACGCCGGGTTCCCCACCGGCAAGACGTTCGACGCCTGGGACCCGGCCGTGTCCTCGATCCCGGCACCGACCCAGCAGGCCCTGCAAACCCTGGAATGGGTCCAGCGCCGGGAGAACCTCGTCGTCGCCGGACCCGCCGGCACCGGCAAGACGTTCCTGCTCGAAGCCCTCGGCCAGACCGCTGTCGAGCACGGCCTGCACGTCGCCTGGTTCACCCTCGAGGCCCTCGGCGTCCTCGTCCGCGCTCACCGCGCCGACGACACCGTCACCAAGGCCGTCGAGAAGATCCTGCGCGCCGACCTGATCGTGGTCGACGACATAGGCCTGCTTCCCGTCGGACCCGACGCCGCCGAAGGCCTTTACCGCCTCGTCGACGCCGCCTACGAGAAACGGTCGATCGCCGTATCCTCGAACCTGCACCCCGCCGGCTTCGACGAGATCATGCCCAAGACCCTGGCCACCGCCACCGTCGACCGGCTCCTGCACCACGCCCACCTCTGCCAGACCAGCGGCGACAGCGTCCGCCTCGCTCAAGCACTCGCCGGCAAGGGGGTGAAAGCCCTGGCCTGATCACCTGGGCCGGAACGGTGGCCACCAGTGGGCAGATCTGGTGGCCACTACCGGGCAGGTCTCGTGACCGTCACCGGGCACATCCCAATGGCCCTTGACAGACGAGCTTACGAACGGGGGATCAGCAGCTACACGGCGTCACCTCCGGCCTGCTGGACACACGAAACGAAAGCCCCCGGGCTAGTCGCCCTCACCGGTCGAGGCGGTCGTGCCGCCAACAGCGAGGTCGGGCCATGTGAGCGGGCACGACAGGAACTTGACCCTGGGCCGACAAGCACTGCCCTTGCTCGCCATTGTGATCACCTCGCTGCCAGTGTCGTCGATGTCGGCGCCGTGACCGCGTGGGATGGCGCCATCCAGCCGGTCGGCCGCTGGTGGTCAGGTTGATCCGGCCGGCGTGACCGTGGCCGCCGCCGCGGGAACCGCCGACAGGGCCCACGACCGAAGGCAGAGCGCTTCCGGCCGGAACGCCCAAGGCGGCACGGTACTCGACGTCGCGCGCCTTACGCCGCCGCCGCGCCTCGTCCCCGTGCGTCCCGCTGTCACCCGCCCCGCTGGTCGTGGAATCCTCTCCCCCGCAGGTTGCCCCCGCGGACCTGGTGGTGCGACCGCAGCCAAGATCCGGCCGACGGTCGCTTGGCACGCAGGGACTACCGACTGACACCCGCCGGCACTCATCGCGGTCTTGTCCAGGCGGCAGAGCAGCCTTTCTGCCACCTCCGTCATGCCCGGCCCACTGCCACCGCCATGGCACGACGAACGTCACCCAGGATGCGCTGTCGATCTCTCGGACGCACCTCCGACCTGCCGGCCACGCACCCCGTCCGGTGACCCGGCTCCCCCACCGAGAAACCGGGCCTGGTACCGCATGATCATTGTGGGCACGGTGTGGGCACGGACCGCGCGGTCAAACGCGAACCTTCCCGGCATGCCCCGGCACTACAGATCGTGAAACATGCTGGTGGGAGGGCATATCCGGCATCATTCGGCATCGTCCGGCCCGTGATCGATCCGGCTTTTAACCGGTGCGTTCAGGGTTCGAGTCCCTGACGGCCCACTCATTTTCTGATCAGCCTCTGACCTGGGTGAATCGGACAGGCTGTGACCGCTCTCCTCGACGAAGGCCCCAGCCTGGGGCGGCCACTTGTTGACCGGATCAAGGGCTCACGACTCCACAACCTCAAGGAGCTCAGGCCCGCCTCAAGCGGAGCCAGTGAGGTCCGCATCCTGTTCGTCTTCGACCCGGCGCGTCGCGCGGTCCTGCTCGTTGCCGGAGACAAGGCCGGACAGTGGTCAGCCTGGTACGAAAGGGCGATCCCACTCGCCGAAGCCCGCTACGCCCACCACCTCAAGGAGCGTGACGCATGAGCTCTGCCCACGAGTACGACAAGGACGGGTTCCTCGCCGAGTTCTTCCCCGACGAGCCCGACCGCCGCGAGGTCGAGGCGGGGGCGGCGCGGCTCGTGGCGGAGAACCGCGCTCATCGGCTCGCCGAGATGCGCCGGCGTCTGGGCCTCACCCAGGCAGACGTCGCCGACCGCATGCACGTTCGACAGGAACGCGTCTCCGCCATCGAGCGGGCCAACGTCGACGCCAGCGAGCTGCGCACCCTCGCCGCCTATGTCAAGGCGCTCGGTGGGCATCTTGAGATCATCGCGGACTTTGGTGGGGAACGGCTCGTTGTCGGCTAAAGGTGTCGGCCCTGGCGTCGCCGCAGCCACGATCACGGTCGGTAGATACACCAGGGGTCACCGAATCCACCAGGTACGCGGAACGCTCGTTCGATCCGATGCGAGGTGGTCCCCGTCCGCCTCGACCTCGAACCGCGCGCCGCGCTCACCGCCCCGCGCGGCCAGGCCGAGCACACCAACGCCAGCGACGTCATCCGTCAGGCTCTCCGCACATGGCTCGACGTCGCCCGACCGGATCGGGTCAGATCGCGCTCGGTGCGACCTCGTGGCGCATCACCTCTCGGCCACCGTGCCGTCCTCGGTGACCTCCGGTGGCAACGCCCCAAACTCCCGCACCTGGCGCAGGAACTCCTCGTCCGACAGCTGGTCGACGGCTACCTCACCACCGCGGTGCGCGGCCGTGGACCAGCCCGAGACGGCGAGCAGACGCGGGGCGGGGCCGCGTCGCTGCCCAGGAGACGGTCGTCTGAGGCAGCGGGTCCTGCGGCCGAGTCTGACCGTGGGCGAGGTGGAGACGCCTGGGCATCGGGGTGCCGCATACGGTGCATATGATCGCCGGGCTGCTGCCCAGTGAGTGCGTGGGATTGGCGCGGTGATCAGGGGGGAGTCGCACTGGGCGGTGGATGCGTTGGATGGCCGTCGACGTCGGCTACCGCCGCCGCGGTGTCGGCGTGCTGGCCCGACGCAGATCCCGGCCGGCATCACAGGCGGCGTAGTCCTGCACGACCCGTTCGATCTGCTCACCGCGCGGCGCTGGGCATGGCACCCCAACGACATCCGCCCCCATGCCCTGGCCTCCGGCTGGCGGCGGGTCAGTCAGGAAGAACCACCAATCGGCCGCCGCTCGACGACGCCTTCTCATGAACGGACCCAATTCGGCGACCCAACCTTGCAGTAGGCGGCCTACCCAGGTGCCAGCCCCTGCATGTCGCTCTCATCCGAGGCCCGCTACCGAATCGTTGATCTTGCCGTTAGACTTCGCAAGGATGCTTGGCGGGTGGTAGAAGGGGGCGGAGAATGATGGACTTCATTCCCGGTGTCGGCGCCGGCTCGCTACTGCGGTCGGAGCTGCTTGCCGACGGCCGATCGACCCGGATCGGTGCGATTCACCAGATCGACTACGGCCAAGCCGTCGTGCTGACCCACGACCGTTGGAAATTCGACGCCGGGGGCATTCCGCGACCCGTTTCCTTACCCGGTCCATCAACGCGCCGTGGTTGATCTCGCCGAGTTGCTGACCAGCGTCTTTGCTGCCGCGGCGACCGCGCCTGAGCCGGCCGTCCTCGGCGGTGTCGGCCGGCTCAGTCGCGAAGGTGCGGATCCTGGCACTCCAGCAGCGCTGCCGCACCCGACCGCGCCACACAACGCCGCCCGCCCCTGAAGCCAGGCCGCTGATTCCAAGAAACGGATGTCGCCGCCCGCGCCGGTATTCGTCGGCGCGGACGGCACCGGGTTTAGTGGCCCACGAGTTCGTAGATGAGGGTTGAGACGCTTCCGGTGAATCCGGTGGTGCCGATGTAGATCGCCTTGATCTGGTGGAGGCCAGCGTTCAGGGCGGAGGTGACGAACTCCGCCTGGCCCTTGTTGTCGAGGGCAACGACGTCGATGAGCGCGTGCCCGTCAGTGAATGCGACCAGGCCGGCGGGGACGGTCGTGCCGGTGCCCGCTGACACGACGGCGGTGAAGGTGACGGAGTGCCCCGTCGGCGCGGGGTTCAGCGAGGATGTCAGGTTGGTGGTGGTGCTGACGGGTCCCTGGACGCCGATCGGGCGGGTGATCGTGTCGGTGTCCAGGGTGACGGCGCCGTTGCGGGCCAGGATCCTGCCGTCAACCGCGACGCCGGTGGTGACGGTGATGGAGGTCAGAGCGAGGACGTTGCCGCTGAGAATGGAGTAGGTGCCGAGGGTCGCGGAGCTACCGACGACCCAGAAGACGTTGGAGGCCTGGGCACCGTTGACCAGCTTCACGTTGCTTGCGGACGCTGTGATGAGGGTGGAGGCCGCCTTGAAGATGAAGACGGCGTTCGGGTCGCCCTGAGCGTCAAGGGTCAACGTTCCGGTGATCCCGAATGTGCCCGCAGGGGAGTCGTATACACCCGAAGTTTCGGTGGTTCCGCCAAGTTCCACCGGGATGGTGGCGGTGGTCGGGATCGTGGCGGCGGCGTCGAAGGCGGTGCCCAGGTCGTTTTTGGCCTGCAGCGCGGCGCTGTCGGCTTTGTGGGTTGCCCCGGTCACCTGCCCCGGCGGAAACCCGGTAACGGCGGTACCTGGGCTCAGTCCGAGATCGCCATCCACCTTGGTGGTTCCGGTGTTGGTGATTGTCGACCCGGCGAGAACCGCGTAGCTCGCGGCGGCGCCGAGTGAGACGGTCGGGGTGGCCGCGCTGGCGGCCGAGGCTCCGACCAGCCCGATCGCCCCAATCAGGACGGTGGTCGTACCGACCACGGAGAATGCGCGGATCAGCTGGGATCTGACCCGGTTTCTGTCGATGGAGCCAGTGGGAAGGCTAGCCGCGATCATGAGATTCCCTCGGGGTCAATGCGTGGTCGAACGGCTCGACCGCTAGATATCTCATAGTAGCGATATGACTACCTAAGGTAGTGTAGGTGGCTGGTCAATCGACGAGTCTTCCGTCCGTACCTCCGCTTGATCTGGCGCCCGTTCCCGACCGGCTGGCATCCCGGCCGGTCGTATCGTCGACGACGGCCGTCATCCTGTCCGGATCTGACACCGTGTAGGGCGAGGAGCTCGTAGAGGACGGAGAGCCTGTCGTTGGCACCAGGCGGCGAAGAACGAGGCCGGTCTCGACCACTTCCAGGTCCGGATGTACCACGCCTGGTACCGGCACATCACCCTGGCGATGCTCGCTCATGCCTGGCTCTCGGTCACCGCGGCGAAGACCCGTGTCGGGCGTGGTGCCGTAACGCGGCGGCGATGTTGGTGACCCCTACCTGCCGACCAGAGCACCCACACGCCGATCATTATCCGAACGTCATCACTCCGCGCGCCCGCTCACATTGCAGACCGGTGGCGAAGCCACCCAACAGCTCCCCATCCCGAGCCGCCTGCACCAAACCGCTTGAATCCGCGGCATTGGTCCCGGACGGTGGGCAGGCCGCCACAATGGCATCCCGAGCGACGCCGCAACACAAACAGATCTCTCTCCGGGATGCCATGGAATTCGGCGTATCGATCGCGTCCGGAACCTTTCTTCGCGGGACGAGCGAGTGGCTGCCTGCTGTGCCACCACGGCGCCTCTTGTCGGGACACTGACGAGATGGCGACCGAAGCCGGGAAACGCCGACCGGGAACTGCCAGAGCAGCAAGGTGTGCCGCAGATACCCTGGCAACGCTGATTGGTGAGTGAAGGTGGCCGTGCCCGGCGTCCGGCGGAGCTCCGAAAGCCGGAGGGTGGATGGCCATGAATGTCCTGAGCGCAGCGGACGGTGTGCTCGCTGCGCGCTTTTCACCGGTATCCGACCTCGTACCGATGACCGCGGTCACGAATCCTGCGTGTACCCGGGCACCCGCACCGGACCATGCGCCGGACCACCCAAATCCTCTCCGGGGCAGCAGGCTCCGGGAGTGCCCGCGGGTCGTCGCCACACGGGCGACGGCGCTCGGGCAGCGTAACTGACACGGAAGGATGGAACGCGATGCCCATGTATCTCGACCTGGGACGAAGAAACAAATCGTGGAAACGCGGGGGTGGGTGGCCGGTCATCGCCAGGTTGATGACCATTGGGGCGGTGCTGGCCGGTGCACTGGTGGTGTCGGGTGGGACTGCTTCGGCGGCGACCCTCACCGACGTGGCCTGGTCGGTCGACAACAACGTCACGGGCGCGACCGGGGTGACCTACACCTGGAGCTTCACAACCCTGACTGCGGGAACCATCGCGTCGGTGACGTTCACCGTCCCGGCAGGCACGACCGGCACGCCGACGGTCACGAACGTCTTCGGGCTCGGTGCCGGAACCGTCGCCCTGGCCTCGGACACCGTGACCTACACGGTGACCACCCCGGCTGCGGTTCCCGTCGGCACGCCCATCTTCGTCCAGTTCGGCGGGTTCACCAACACGACCACGCCCAGCCCGCCACCTGTCACCTCGACGGTGGAGACGCGGGCCGCCGGACCCGCGACGATCGACACCGGCACCAGCGGGAACGTGAACTTCGGTGACTCGAACACCGCGGTGACCATCCTGCTCGGCCGCTCGCTGATCTTCACGAACGACACCCCCGCATTCACCCTGCAGCCGGTCCCCGGTACCCCAGCAGGCCCGGTCGCCGCCAAGACAGTCACCCTGACCGTACAGACGAACGCCGGCAACGGCTACACGCTGGCCGCGGCCCTGGCTCCAAACCCGACGTTTGTGGCGGAAGAAAGTACCGCCGGGTCCGCCACGTTGACCGTGAACAAGTTCGCCGCTCAGGCCACCTTGACCCCGAGCTCCAGCTCCGGCGCGGCTCTCAGTACCCCGTACACCTCAAGCAAATATGTCGGATACGACCCGACCACGCCACAAACAATTGTGACGGCAACCGCCGGAACCAACGGTGGTCTCGACACGCTCGCCCTCAACAACCAGATCAAGGTGGACTTCAGCCAGCCTTCCGGCGCCTTCCACGGAATCATCACATACACGGTTACACCCTCCTACACCTAAAATAGCAGTCAGCATACGACAAGTTCCGGTCGGCCATGCCGGCGGGTGTGCCTGACCGAACAGGTCGGGCACACCCCTATTTTGGTACCTGTTCAGCAGGCAGACCGACAAAACCCATCGCAGGGGCGTGACCATCTTGATCGGAACGTCAGAAATAATGGCCAGACCGGAAGGAAACACAACCTACTGCACAAATAATGTTATACCAGAGAACGTCGATCAATCCGCTAGCCTGGATGTTTGACCTGCGCCCCCTTCTCGGCGGCTGCCTCCTTGCGTCGTAATAAATTGCGGGCAAGATTGGGGCGGGCGAGATTGGGGGACTGGAGAATGTGGCGTGACACGCATACGGCACCACCACGGCCGGATCCGAGCCGCCGCGACGGCCGCCGCCATGGCGACGGTGGTCCTCGGCATCGGCGTACCAGCCCGCGCGCAGGCCGCCCCGCCCGGCGCAACGGCAGCACCGCGCAGTCCACGGCTACAGGTGACCTTCGACCCGCCGGGCATGCCAACACTGGCGGTTCCCGGCCAAACCGCCCTCGCTCACTTCCTGGTCACCAACCCAGGACACGATGCCGTCCCGGTCGGGATCGGCCCAGCCATGCCGATCCCGGGCAACAACGGCCAGTTGGTCTTCGAGGACTCACCGGACCCCCGCTTCGGTTCCGGCGTCTCCTGGTCCCCGTCCCGGTTCGTCGCCAGCCCCGGCTCGACGACATCGATAGACGTGAAGGTCGCCGTCCCTCCCGCCATGGCGCCCGGTGGCTATCTGCTCGGCTTCCTCGTTCGACCCTTGGTCGGTGGCCCCGGGGTCACGGTGCTCAACCAGCTGGGTGCGCTGGTCACGCTGCGGGTCCCCGGTGACACCCACGAACATGCCAGCGTGCGTCTTAAGGACCTCGGCCGGCGGCTGCCGGTGCTGGGCCACGCGCAACTCGCCACCCGCGGGAACGTGACGCTACGCGTCACGAACGACGGCCCGTCCAGTCTGTTCGCCTTCAACGAGGTGACCGCGGACCTGCGCCCGACCGGTATCGGCCACGCCGTCCTGCGCGGGCACACCCCGCGCCTCGACAACAACCGGCGGCAACCTCCGCAGCTGTTCATGCCTGGCAAATGGGCCGACCAGGAGATCTCCTGGGGTGCCTTCCCGCTCGGCCTCGGCCAGACCCGACTCGCCGCAGTCGTGTCTTACCACGCGGACCCGTCCACAACCCGGTCCATCACGGTAACGGCCAACGTCTGGGTCGTCTCACCCTGGTGCCTGTTGGCCATCGTCGGCTGGCTGGCACTGCTACTCGTCACATCCTCCGTGCAGGCACGCCGGCTCACCCGCGGCAGCCACCGCCAGCGGCGCGCTCCCGTCGTACGAGCCGCTCGGGCCGTGACAACCACCGTCCTCGGCCTGTTCGCCGTCGCGATGGTCGGGTTCGGTGACCTGCTCATCTACGGCATACTGGTCGCCGCAGGCACGCTCGGCGTAGCGGCGGCTGCCGTCCGGCCTCGCGGTCGGCTCTCGACGGCCGCCGCCGGGCACCGCCTCCGGATTGGCGCTCTGGCGCTCGCGGCAACCGGAACCATCGCCGGAGGGTTCGCCGTCGTGACGGTCGCACAAGGTCACCCGCCCGCAGTCGCCTGGGGCGTCTTCGCCGCGGTAGCCACCTGGGTCCTCCTGGTACGCGGGCTGCTGCACCGATTCGGGAGAACGCGGGTCATCGTGAGCGGCGGACGAGCCGGCGACAACACCACGATCGCCCCCAGGCCGGCCTGAGCCGAGCCACTCACCGCGCCGTGGTCGCCTCGGATCCGGGCTATGCGTCCTGGTGGGTTTCCTCGTCGAGGCCGGGGCCCGGCGCCACCGCCCACTGGTCGTCAGGGCGGGGTCGTGCCCGTCTGCGAGACGACCATCGACGCCTCGCGACAATGCCGACGAGCAGCGCCGCGACGACACCCGCACCGACGTACAACGTCACGAGCCATCCAGGCGGACCGCCGGCGGCATGGGAGCCCGCGCCCGATGCTCCCGCGGCCCCGCCCGCGGGCAGCCGGTCGGAATCGGCGGCGCAGACGATCGGTCTGGAGTCGCCGTGCGCCGTCGCGCACGCCACGGAGGCAAGCCGTAGCTGGCCGGGCGGCAGCTTCGCCACCTCCCCGTGGACGACAACCGCGGTGTCCCGCCCGGCCGCCAGATCCGTGTGCCAGGTGACTGTCCCGGCGCTGATGACACCGTCGCGATCGGCCGAACCGAATCGCACGCCGGCAGGAAGCGTCTGGGTGACAACCAGGTCGTCGGCGTCAACGGTGCCGATATTGCGAATCTTCACTGTGTAGGTGACGCGGTCCCCCACAGCGACACTGGTATGCCCGTCATCGATCCCGATCGCCAGGTCCACGCCCGCCGCGTCTTCGTCCGGCGGCGATGGCGCGTCAGCCGCGAGGGCGGGAACGGACGTCGCAAGCATGCCGAAGGTGAACAGGGGCCCGCCGAGCAGCGCGGCGGCGAGGACCACACCTGCGCGTACCTTCCTGAGGCACAGGACGCTCATCTCAGTCTCTTTCCGATCGGCCTGTCAGCGGTGGAACGGTGGACCGGTATCCCCGCGGCGGCCGGTGCCGGTTCCCGTGAAGCCCGACAGTCCCCCGGCGAACGGCTGCCCGGTGCTCGGGACATCCGCTCACCGTGTGGCCGCTATGTAGTCCAGGGTGGTGGAGTAGGTGTCGGAGGTGACGAACGGTATGTCGATCGCATAGTCGTTGCTGACCGCGTCCCCGTCCGGCGCGGAGGCTTGTTCCTGGGAGTAGACCCCCACCGCTGCGACGTCCGACAGCGGCTGGAATCCCGACGTGTCGGGCCCCCGGACCAGCAGGGACCCCACCGCAATGGTGTCGCCGTTGCCGGGTGTCGCGGCCGTCAGCGTCGGCGAGGCGCCCTGGACCGCGACCGTGTAGCCGTCGGTGCTGTTCGTCGTGACGGTCATGGTCACCGCCCCGTCCTGGGTGGCGGTGCTGCCCGGCTCTCCCGTCAGGGTGAAGGCGCTGGTGAGATTGGTGAGAGTGAGGCTCTGTGCCAGGATCGTGATCGACGTCGTGCACACTGGTTCCTCGCCGGCGCCTGTGCAGGTGCTGCCCGCGGCCCCCGACTCCACCCGGTTCATCAGTGTCGCGCCCGGTGTCGCCGCGTCGTCGACCGTGACCGAATAGGTGATCGTCACGGCCGCGCCGGCCGCGAGGTTCCCGGTCCAGGTCAGCGCGGGCGCCGCATAGGTGACCGCGCCCGTGGTGGCGGTCGCGTCGGCGTTGTAGACCGCCTTGTCCACGACCGAGGCGAGGTCGTCGGAGATGGTCACGCCGGTGTAGGCGGCCTCACCGGTGTTCGTCGCGGTGATCGTGTACTGGACGGTCGAGCCGACGACGGCACCGGTCTGGTCCGCCGTCTTGGTGATCGTCAGGGCCGGGACCAGTACCGCGGTGGTCGTCGTGCAGGCGGCGGCACCCTCGCCGACCAGGCAGGTGGAGCCGGGTGTGGTCGAGGCGATCGCGTTGCTGGCCAGCCGGTTGCCGTTCGCGGGCAGCGCGGTGGTCACCGAGTAGGTGATGGTCGCGGTCGCGCCGACGGCGAGGTCTCCCGTCCAGGTCAGGTCAGGCGAGGTGAAACCGACCACGCCGGTGCTCGCCGCGGCGTCACCGTTGTACGCGGCGTCGTCGAGCACCTCCGCGAGGTCGTCGGTGAACGAGGCCCCCGTGTACGGCGTCTGCCCGGTGTTCTGGACGGTGACGGTGTAGTCGATCGGGCTGCCCGCGACGACGGTCGCGTTCCCGGTGCCGGTGGCGGCGGTCTTCGTGATGGTGAGCGCGGGGACGAGCACCACGACGACGCCGCCGCAGGCGGGAGCGCCGCCGCCACCGCTGGGGCAGGTGCTGCCCAGCGCATCAGAGGTCACCACGTTGAGCAACACCCGGTCACCCAGGTCCGGGTCGTTGACCGTGAACGAATAGGTGATCGTCGCGCTGGCACCGACCGCGAGGTCGCCTGTCCAGCTCAGCGTCGGCGCCGTGAAGGCCACCGTGCCGTCGGTGGCGCTCGCGTCGTTGTTGTACACGGCATCATTCAGGACACCGCTCACGTCGTCGTTGACCGTGGCGCCCGTGTAGGGGCTTTCTCCGCTGTTCGTCACGGTGATCGTGTAGGTGACGACGCTGCCGGGAGTCGTGGTCGTCGTGTCGGCGGCCTTGGCGATGGTGAGTGCCGGGGTGAGGATGTCGACCGTCACCGTGCAGTCCGGGTTCGGGCTTCCCGGCGGGCAGCTGCTCCCGGCGGTCGAGGACGACGCGACGATGGTCACCGTCTTGTCGCCGGGATCAGGGCTCTTCACCGTGGCAGACCCGGTGATGGTCACCGACTGGCCGGGTGCCAGGTCGCCCGTCCAGATGAGGCGCCCGATGGCAGGATCCAGGTTCAGGACTCCTGACGTGGCGACGGCGTCACTGTTGTAGTCCGCGTCGTCCAGCAGCCCGTCGAAGGCAGCATTCACCACCGCGTTCGTATAGGAGGTCCGGCCGGCGTTGGCCGCGATGAGCGTGAAGGAGACGACCTGCCCGGGGATCGCCGTGGACACGTTCGACGCGAAGGTGATGGTGAGCGCGCCGACCGGCACGGACACCGAGCACCGCGGGTCGGTGCTCCCGGTGGCGCAGTTGTTGCCCGCCGCGGTGGAACTGACGGTGTTCACCAGCTCGCCGTCGCCGTCGCCGGCACCCGACGCCAGGACCGTGACCGAATAGGTGATGGTGGCCGAGCTGCCCGGATTCAGGTCCCCGGTCCAGGTCAACGTCGGACTGACAAGACCGACCGTGCCGACGGACGCGGACGCGTCGTTGTTGTAGGTGGCGTCGTCGAGGACCCCGCCCAGGGCGTCACTGACGACGGCGCCCGTGTACGGCGTCTGGCCCGAGTTGGTCACCGCGATCGTGTAGGTCACGGTGCCGCCGGGCACCGTCGACGCCGCGCTCGCCGACTTCACGATCGTCAGCGCCGGGGTGAGAACGGCGACGTTCGTCGAGCAGGCGGGGTTTCCGCTGGCCGGCGGGCAGGTGTTCCCGACCTCGTTCGACGTGACGGCGGCTACCAGCAGCTTGTCGCCCGGGTCGGGAACGAGCACGGTGGCCGAGAACGTCACGGTCACCACCGCGCCGACGGCGAGATCCCCGGTCCAGGTGAGCACCGGTGCGGCATAGCCGACCGAGCCGGCCGAGGCCACCGCGTCCGCGTTGTAGGTGGCGTCGTCGAGCAGGCCGGCGAGCGAGTTGGTGACGGTGGCGCCGGTGTAGGGGGTCTCACCGCTGTTCGTGAGGGTCATCGTGTAGCCGACCGTGCCGCCCGGAACGGTGAACGTGGCGTTCGCCGAGGTCGCGATCGTCAGCCCGGGGAGCAGGACCGGGACGGTGGCAGTGCACCGGGGGTCACTGCCCCCGTCCGGGCAGTTGCTACCGGGCAGGTTCGAGGTGACGCTGAAGGCCAGGAGCCGGTTGCCGGTGTCCGGGTTGTTGACCCGGGCACTTCCCGTCACAGTAATCGTCGCACCGACCGGGATGTCTCCCGTCCAGACCGCGCCCGTCCCCCCCACGACCAGGGTCCCGGAGCTGACGGTCTGCTCGCCCGTTGGCGTGGCGTCGTCCACGAGGTCGGCGCCGTTGAACGGCACGGTGACGCCCGTGTAGGGGGTCTGACCCGTGTTGCTGAAGGTGACGGTGAACACGACCACTCCCCCCGGAGTGGTCGACGAGACGTTCGCCGAGTTCGCGAAGATCAATTGACTCACCGTCACCGTCACCGTGCACCGCGGGTCGGTGCCCGCGACCGGGCAGTTACTCCCGACCGAATTCGACTCCACCGAGTTCACGAGGATGTCGTCGCCGCCCCCGTGCTCCAGGGCGGAATAGGTGATGGTGACGGTCCCTGATGCGGGGACGTCGCCGGTCCAGGACAGCACGGGCGCCGTGTAGGTCACCGTGCCGGCGGAGGCGGCCGCGTCGGCGTTGTAGGTGGCGTTCGTCAGGACGTCGCCCAGGTCATCGGTGAAGGCCGCCCCGAGGTACGGCGTGACGCCCGCGTTCGTGACCGTGATCGTGTAGGTCACCGTCCCGCCCCTGGCCACCGAGGGTGCCCCCGCGGTCTTGGTGAACGTCAGCAGCGCCGCCGTGACGGCCGTCACCGTCGCGGTGCATCGCGGGTCGGAGCCGCCGGACGGGCAGTTCGATCCCGCCGACGACGAGACGATCGTGTTCGTCAGGGACTGGCTGCCCGTATCCGGGTTGTGGACCGTCACCGTGTAGCTGATCGTGGCGCTGGCACCCGGATCGAGGCTGCCGGTCCAGGACAGGGTCGGGGTGCTGAAGGAGACCGTGCCGGTCGACGCCGTGGCGTCCGCGTTGTAGACCGCGTCGTCGAGGACGTCGGCGAGGGAGGTGCTGAACGTGGCGGCCGGGTAGGCCGTCTGGCCGGAGTTCGTCACCGTGATCGTGTAGGTGAGCGTCGCCCCCGGTACCGCGGTGGCGCTGCCGGTGGTCTGCGCGATCGTCAGCGCCGGGGTGAGAACGGCGACGTTCGTCGAGCAGGCGGGGTTTCCGCTGGCCGGCGGGCAGGTGTTCCCGACCTCGTTCGACGTGACGGCGGCTACCAGCAGCTTGTCGCCCGGGTCGGGAACGAGCACGGTGGCCGAGAACGTCACGGTCACCACCGCGCCGACGGCGAGATCCCCGGTCCAGGTGAGCACCGGTGCGGCATAGCCGACCGAGCCGGCCGAGGCCACCGCGTCCGCGTTGTAGGTGGCGTCGTCGAGCAGGCCGGCGAGCGAGTTGGTGACGGTGGCGCCGGTGTAGGGGGTCTCACCGCTGTTCGTGAGGGTCATCGTGTAGCCGACCGTGCCGCCCGGAACGGTGAACGTGGCGTTCGCCGAGGTCGCGATCGTCAGCCCGGGGAGCAGGACCGGGACGGTGGCAGTGCACCGGGGGTCACTGCCCCCGTCCGGGCAGTTGCTACCGGGCAGGTTCGAGGTGACGCTGAGGGTCAGGAGCCGGTTGCCGGTGTCCGGGTTGTTGACCCGGACATTTCCCGCCAAAGTAATCGTCGCGCCGACCGGGATGTCTCCCGTCCAAGCCGCGCTCGTATCCCCAACGACCAGGGTCCCGGAGCTGGCGGTCTGCTCGCCGGTTCCCGTGCCGTCGTCCACGAGGTCGGCGCCGCTGAACGGCACGGTGATGCCCGTGTAGGGGGTCTGACCCGTGTTGCTGAGGGTGGTGGTGAACGTGACCACTCCCCCCGGAGTGGTCGACGGGACGTTCGCGGAGCTCACGAAGATCAATTGACTCACCGTCACCGTCACCGTGCACCGCGGGTCGGTGCCCGCGACCGGGCAGTTGCTGCCCACGGTCGACGAGGTCAGTGTGTTGGTCAGCAGCCCGTCGCCGATGCTCACGGCGTTGGTGGTGACCGAGTAGACGATCGTCGCCGAAGCCCCGGGCGCCAGGTCTCCGGTCCAGGACAGGGTGGGCGCGGCGTAGCTGGCGGTACCCGTCGACGCCGTGACGTCGGCGTTGTACGTCGCCGCGTCCAGCAGGCCGCTGAGCGAGTCGGCGAACGTCGCACCGGTATACGGGGTCGGGCCGGAGTTCGTCACGGTCACCGTGTAGGTGACGACCCCGCCGGGCGTCGTGGTCGGCGAGCTCGCGGACTTCACGATCGTGAGGTCGGGCACGAGGACGTTGACCGTGGCGGAGCACGCCGGATCACTCCCACCGACCGGGCAGTTGCTGCCGATCACCGGCGAGGTGACGGTGTTGACCACCACCTTGTCACCGGGATCGGGGTCGAGCACCGTGACCGTGAACGTGATGGTCACGGTTGCCCCGACCCCGAGGTCTCCCGTCCAGGTGAGGTTGGGGGCCGTGTAGGACAGGGAGCCGGTGGACGCGGTGGCGTCGGCGTTGTAGGTCGCGTCGGAGAGAACCCGGGCCAGCGAGTCGGTGACCGATATGCCGGTGTAGGGCGTCTCACCCGTGTTCGCCACCGCGATGGTGTATGTGATGGTCCCACCGGGCGTGATCGTGACGACGTTCGCCGTCGTCTCGATCGAAAGGCCCGGTGTCAGCACCGGCACGACGGAGGTACAGGCGGGCGCCGGCGCCCCGGCGGGGCAGGTGTTGCCCTGCGTGGCCGAGACGATGGTCGCGGCCAGGACCTTGTTACCGGTGTCGGGGTTTTTCACCGTGAGCGACGACGTCACGGTCACCGACGCCCCCGGGGCGAGGCTGCCCTGCCACACCAGGTCACCCCCGACCAGCCCGAACGTTCCCGAGGTGGTCTGGGCGTCCAGGTTGTAGGTGGCGTCGTCGAGCAGGCCACCGAGGGGGACCGTGAAGGTCGCGTTGGGGAACGGGGTCTGGCCGTCGTTCACCGCCGTGTAGGTGAAGCCGACCACCTGGCCCGGCTGGGTCGTCGTCACCGTGCTCGACGAGGTGATCGTCAGGATCGAGACGGTCACGGCGTTGGCGCAGCGCGGATCCGTGCCTCCGACGGGGCAGGTCGTCCCCACCGTCGGCGAGGTGACCGCGCTGGAGAGAATCTTGTTGCCCGTGTCGGGGTTCGCCGCCGTCACCGAGTAGGTCACCGTCACCGCGGCCCCGGCGGCGAGGTCTCCCGTCCAGGTGAGATTGGGGCTGGTGAACGTCACCGCGCCGGTCGTCGCGGTCGCGTCGGCATTGTAGACGGCGTCGTCGAGGACTCCCGCCAGGGCGTCGGTGAACGTGACACCGGAATACGCCGCGGCGGCCGTGTTCGTCGCCGTGATGGTGTAGTTCACCGTCCCGCCAGGTGCGACCGACGACGCGCTGGCGGACTTCACGATGACGATCGGGCCGGCCGTGACGGACAGCGTGACCGCCTGGGTGGCGGTGACCCCGAACGCGTCAGTCACCTGGACCGTGAACGGGTAGCTGCCGGCGGTGGTCGGGGTGCCGGACAGGACGCCGGTCGACGGGTCGAGGGTGATCCCGGGCGGCAGCGTCCCGGCGGTGACCGACCAGGCGAACGGCCCGGTCCCCCCGGTGACCACGAGGGTGCTGCTGTAGGGGACACCCACCTGCGCCGCCGGCGGCGCGGGGAACCCGAGTGTCGGCCGCGCCGCCATCACGAGGCTGACGGTCTTCGTCGCGGACAGGCCGAGCGCGTCGACCACGCGGACCGCGAACGACGCCGTGCCCGCGGTGGTCGGCGTGCCCGACAGCAGACCGGTCGAGGTGTTCAGGGTGACTCCCGGCGGCAGCGCACCGGCGCTCACCGACCAGACGAAGGGACTCGTTCCCCCCGAGACGGTCAGCTGGTCGCTGTAGACCACGCCGACCTCGCCCGACGGCGGCGGCGGGAAGGGCAGCGTCGGCGCCGACGCGATCGAGATCGTCAGGTTCTGCGTCGCTGCCTGGCCGCTGGCATCCACCACCCGGACCGTGAAGGGATAGCTGCCGGCCGCTGCCGGTGTGCCGGAAAGCAGGCCCGACGCGCTGTTGAGGCTGAGACCCGGCGGCAGGCTTCCGTCGCTGATCGACCAGACGTACGGGGAGGTGCCACCGGTGACGGTGAACTGGTCGCTGTACGCGGCGCCCACGCCACCCGTCGGTGGTGGTGGCAGTGCCAGGCTGGGCGAGCTGTTGATCGTGACCGCCGATGAGGCGGCCGACTGGGGCCCCGTCCCGGCCGCGTTGATCGCCGCGACCCGGAAGGTGTAGGTCGTGCCGCCGGTCAGCCCGCTGACGGTCTGTGTGGTGGCGGTACCCGTGAAGGTCCGGGGTGTCTGTGCCACGCCTGCGATGTATGGGGTGACGACGTAGCCGGTGATCGCGCTGCCGTTGCTGGCCGGAGTGGTCCAGGACAGGGTCGCCGACGTGCTGCCCGCGCTCACCGCCGTGATCGCCGGGGCGGCCGGCAGCGCGTACGGCACCACGGCGGCCGACTGCGGGCTCGCCGCGCCCGTGCCGACGGCGTTGACGGCCGCCACCGTGAAGGTGTATGAGCCGCCCGCGGTCAGACCGGTCAGCGTTCGGGTGGTCGTCGAGGCGTCGTAGGACACCGGCGTCTGCGCCACCCCGCCCAGGAAGGGAGTCACGACGTATCCGGTGATGGCACTGCCGTTGCTCGCCGGGGCGACCCAGGTGACCGTGGCACTCGTGATGCCCGCGGTAGCGCTCGGAGCCGCCGGTGTCGCGGGGGCGCTCGTGTAGACGTAGGAGACCACCCCGGCCACCCCGCGCGTCACGACGGTGATCCCGACGGCCGCGGCGCTCGTCCGCGCGGGCATCGACGAGATCTGCAGCGATCCGTCGCCGTTCACGGTGAAGCATCCCGCGGCCGGGCCGGACTGGCACGGCAGCAGCACCACCGGCGTGCCCGCCTGCTGCTGCGCCGTCGTCCCGATCTCGATCGCCGTCGCGCCGGAGATGTTGGTGCCGGTCACCGTGGCGGCACCACCGCCGGAGACTGTCCCCGAGGCCGGCGAGATGGCCAGGGACGTGGGTGTCGCCGGTACCGTTCCCGCCGTCGTGCTGCCCGCGAATCCGGGATTCGCGTCGTTCGAGGACGAGGTGGTGACCGAGGTCGTCTGGATCAGCGCCGGCGTGACACCGGAACCAGTCACGATCGCCACCACGGTGACGGGGGTGAGCGTCGTCCCGTTCGTGAAGGGTCCGTTGCTGTTGGTACAGGTGATACTTCGCCCCACCGGAGCCTGGCAGACCCAGCCGGTTCCGAACGCTCCCACCGGCACGACGTTCACCGGTACCGTCTCCGTCACCGAGATCGGCGACGCCTCGTCGGCTCCGGCGCTGACCCCGGCGGTCACCGTGTAGTTGACCGGGTCACCCGGCTGCGGGGTCGGGCCGTTGTAGCTCGTCGCCGCCACGTTCAACTGCGGGACCGGGTTGAACGTCACCACCCGGGCCTCGTCGAGCTCGTGGTAGTCGGTCACCGAACCGGTCGACGCCGCCCAGCCGAACGCCAGCTGGCGCGGAATCCCGGCCGAGGTGGTCCAGGATGACGGGTAGAGGCCGGCGGGCACGGTGGGCAGCGCGCCCTGCAGTGTTCGGGCCGTCCCGCCCACCGGAGTGAACACGACCTTGTAGGTCCCGGGAGCCGCCGAGACACCGCTGTTGGTCACGATGGTCTGCGCGGTGGGGTTGATGACCACCTCCACCGGCACCTTCGACGCGTTGCGCGTGGCGGCCCCCAACGCCACCGGAGGGGACGCCGTCGTCGTCGCCGTGCTGTTGATCGCGCAGTATCCGACAAGTCCAGCGCCGGGCCCGCGCACGACGACCTGGCCAGGCACCCTCCCGCCCGTGGTGGAGATGTAGGCGGGATTCGTGCACCCGGAGCCCTGGTACGTGCTGTTGCTGTAGTTCCCGAAGACGTCCAGGCCGATGCCGAGATAGCCGTTGCTCATCCCTACCAGGCTCGAGCTGGCGGGAGTGTATCCGAGCGCGCCACCCGGCTGCCCGAGGTTCGCCGGTGCCGTCGGGGCCGCCGGGTTGACCGCCGACAAAATGAATGCCAAGCCGTCCGCGTGGGTTCCGCCGTACTGGTATGTGTTGAAGGTGACGTCCAGGCCCTGCGAGGTCGGCACGCTCGTCGCCCCGAAGACCCCACCCTCGACGAAGGTCGCGGTGTTGGTGAGGCGCAGTTTCCCCGCGCCCGAGGGATCCGAGAGCGGACAGCTGTGCAGGACGCCGGTGGTCGAGTTTCCAGGCGAGGTGAGACAGGCCACGTTCGAGCCGGCGGCACCGGTCGGCAGCGCGGGCAGGACCACGTTGCCGATTCCGTCGGGGGTGTTGTTGTGGAAAGGCTGGTCGAACAGCACCGTCCCGGCGGCGTAGGCCGCGTTCGGGGTGAGCGCCGATATCGAGCCGGCGAGAACCAGGCTGACGAGTATTACGACCAGTGTCTTGAACGCCTGCCGATGCCGGATGGCCGCAGACGTCCAGGGTGGTCTCCGCCGTCTGGATACCCTTACGCCGCTCATTACTGTGAGTATAGATACTGTTGCCTAGTGTAGTTGGAGGTGTCGGCTAACGATTCGGCGTGTCGCCCTCGGGACCGAGGTCCGGTCCCAGGATGTCGTCAACCTGCGCACCGTCCGCATTGCCGGAGGTTTCGCCCAGGCCGAGCCGGCGTGGGTCGGCACGCTCCTCCTCACGCCGCAGCGCCCGGGCCGCCGTCAGCACCCGGTCTCGGTAACGCCGACGCACGAACACACCAAGAAGGAATACGGCAAGAATGCCGGCCAGTAGCCCCATCGCCCGCCACACCGGGAAGACGACCACGGTCGCCCGCGCGGTGTGAAAGGTCCCGCGCGGGCCGGGCACGACCACCTCCGCATGGCATACGCACATGAGCGGCGGGTCGTCCCACCGTGTGGTGACCTCCCGCGTCGAATCCCGCTGCACCGTGAAGTCCGGGAAAGCAACGTCACGCCCATCGACGCGGATGTTGAGATGACCCTTTCCGCGGAAGTCACGATGAACGGTGCCGGTGTCCTCGAAGGTCGCCGTGAAGTCGACGGGCCCACCGACAGCGAACCGCGGCCCCCGCAGCGAGGGGATCTTCACGGTGTCGTCGACCGGGCCCGGCACCGTGATGTAGAGGGGAGTCCCGATCCCCCGGTTCAACCTGATCTGGTTCTTGTCCTTGCCGGCCGGCACCATGAACAGCATCGCGACATGGTGGTCGCCGGGCTCGGGATGCCTGGGAACCGCGATCCGCACGGCCACCACCTGGCGCGCTCCCGGCGCCAGGTGGAACTTCACCGGGCTGGCCGATATCCAGGTCATCGCCGAGTAGGGCGCCTCCTCACGCTGGAACTGGAGGGTTCCGTCCCGTCCGGACGTGAAACCCGCCCGGTTCACCACGATGTCGAGGGGCAGCCGGCCATGGTTGCTCACCGCGAAGTGCTGATCCCTCGAGAGCTCTTCCTGCGGAATTACCAGTCTTGTCGGGCTCACCGTCAACGCGAAGTCCGGGGTCGGCGCGGGAGCCGCCGAAGGCCGTCCGGGAGGAGCGGACGACGATGCGAGAGCGGCAGGCCCCATGCCCCCCAGGGCCGCCCCCCAGACCAGAAGCATCGCGACGGCGGATACGCGCCGGCCTGGTCGAATCCGGCTGGTCACCGTCGCACCGTCGCCATGCGTTCCGCCCTCTTCTGGTGGTTGAAATCGTGTTCCGCGCCGGGTCAGCTATCCGTCATGACCGAGTCGGGCCGCCCGCAGATGCAATCACTACAGGGTCGTGGCAACATAGTCGAGGACCGCGGAGTACGTGTCAGGGATGACGAACGGAATCGTGATCTGGTAGTCGTTGGTGATGGTGTCGCCCAGCTCGGCAGAAGGTGTCGCCTGTGTGTGCACCTGCACCGGCGTACCGAACGTCAGCGGGCTGAAGGGAGTGGTGCCCGCCTGCCGCACCCTCAGATTACCGATCGGAATGGTACCCGTATTGCCCGGTGTGGCCGGGTTCAACGTCGCCGTCCGCGGCGCGACGGTCACGGCATATCCTTCGTTGTTGTTCGTGCTGACGGTCATGGTCACCGGTACGGTCGTCGTCACGGTCTCGCCCGGGTTACCCGTCAAGGAAAAGGATGGGGCGAGATTGGTCAGAGTGATGGATGAGCCGACGACGACGTTTGCGGTGGTGCTCTGAGTCGCCGTCTGCCCCGGAACCGCGTTCGCTCCACTGGCCATCCCTCCTATGACCGTAGCCACACTCGCCGTCAGGACAAGTCCGCGCCTGAGCGCTGAAGACGATCCGAGATTTTTCGACATTCCAGGCCTCGTTCCTCTCGAAGTGACTACGGAGAGTGTTCGCACCGCCATCATCGACGTCAAGGATCGCCTTCGGCGCCGGCTCCGGCCCGGCCCGCTCCCTGTGAACATCGCGGCCGTCCGCACTGGACGAACCAGTTGAAAAGCATCGGGCTGGTCGGCATGACGGCGAGTCGGCAAACGGGACGACATTCCGCGAGGGCGGTTTCCGGCCGAACCCCGCCGCCGCCGCGATTTCGGCGGCAGCCCGCCGCCGCCGCGCAGGCACGGCGAGAACCACGCGGTGATCACCGGCTGGAAACGGCCAAGCGGGGCTGGCCGGACGCACGTGGCCACATGGGCGGGTTCATCCGACAGCCGCCTCGGCGGACATCGGTCACCAGACCGCGCCGGCCGAGTTGGCCGCCGAACACAGCCGCGCTATGTTGCGCTGAGTAACTGGCCACGACGCTGGGTGGGGGACCTTGTGAGAGTGGGACCGTTGCGGGACTGGGTGGGCTGTCCGCTTTCCCTCGTACCTGGGGCCGCTGGTGTCCGCGTCCCCGCACTCCCCTGGGGCTGTCGCGCCGAGCACGCCATCGAATCGGCGACGTCATGAGCGGCCGCCAGCAGCCGACCCGCCGCCACTCGGCCGGCCAGGCGGCACCGAGGGACCTCCGGCACCGGCCACTGCCGAAGTCACTGATGGTGACCGGACTGGTGGCCGCGATGGTCGCCCTGGTGGGACCGCCCGCCAGGGCGGCGGGCGGCTCGTCCCAGACCACGGTCGGCATCGTTGTCACCGGGGCACCCGCGCTGGCCGTCACGAAGCGCGGCATCGTGGTGGACGTCCACCACGATGGCCGGATCGACACAGGTGACCTGGTGCGCTGGACGATCACGGTGTCGAACACCGGCGACACGATGCTCACCGGGCTGACCGTGAGCGACCCCGAGGCAGGTCCAGCCCGCTGTCCCACCACTCCCCTCGTTCCGAAGCAGGTTGTGACCTGCGCTGTGCCCGATCATGTGATCACGTTCGCGGATGTCGCGGCGGGCGTGGTCACCAACGTGGCGACCGCGTCCGCGACCGCTCCGGGTGGACAGGTCGTCTCACCGCCCGGATCCGCCAGCGTGCGGATCCAGGGGGCAAAGCCCGCTGTCATCTTCCTTCCCCCACCGGGGGTGTTCGGGTTCCCCGCCGCTCCTGGCGGCCGCCCCGGTTCCGATGAGCCCGCGGTGGGAGGCGCCGCGGCCGGCGGGGCCGGATCGGGAGGCGGGGCTGGCATCGGCTCAGGTAGCGGCCCTGGCGCCGCCGGGCCCGGTTCACCGAACAGTCAGGGCGGCCTGCCGTCCTCGGCGGAGGATCAACAGCGCGCACATCCGCCGGTGGCCGTGGCGGGGGGACAGCCTGACGCGCCCGGACACGGTGGCCTCACCCTGGTCCTGCTCGGCGCGATCACCGCCGCCGGTGCGCTCGCCTCGCTCGGGGTACTCGCCAGCCGGCGGACCAGACGCCGGCGTTGACCCGGCCGTCGAGGGAACGCCGCCAGACGGCCGGCCACGGCGGGTCACCGCTGACGCCGAGACGCTCGGCCGGTCCGGTGTCCGCCCTCGGCGCCCTGGCCCTCGGCGCCCTGGCCCTCGTCGGGATCGTGCTGGTCATCCTGGGATGGCCAGCCAGTCCCACTCCCCCGGCCGCTCCATTGCCCGAGGCCGACGGGCCGCACCTGCCCGGTCCGCTGCCGAGCCCCGGCGGTGCGAGCACACTCCAGAGCCCGCGGCCCCGGGCAGATCTGCCGGCGTCCAGCCTTCGGATACCAGCGCTCGGCGTCACCGCCAGAATCGGCAAGGCCACGGAGGAGAACGGCACCCTCGTTCCGCCGCGGACACCAACCGAGGTCGGGCTGTGGTCCGGTTCGGCGGCGCTGGACGCCGGTTCCGGACAAGTAACGATCGTCGGGCACGTGAACTGGCGAGGAATGCCGCCCTTCGCGTTTGGGCGCCTGGCCCACCTGCACGGCGGGGATCTCGTCTTCACCAGCGACCCACGCGGGAGACAGACCGCGTGGCGGGTTCTGCGGGTCTTCGCTCGTCCCAAGACCGACGGCGTCGACCCGACGGCGTTCGCCGGACCTCGCGGCCCACGCCAGCTGATCATGATCACCTGCGGAGGACCGTTCGACGTTCGGGTCGGCTCCTATTCCGACAATGTGTACGTAAGCGCTGTTCCCGCGTAATCCAGCCAGGAACACAACGCGATCTTCCTCCGCGCGGCGCCCGGCGCCCGGCGGAGGCGTGCGGCGTGCGGCGTGAAGGCCGTCTACCTCGCCTCGCTCCAGAAGGGCAAACCCTACGTCTGGTGGCATCTATGCCGGCAACGGCGAGTTCGCCGGCGGTTCGGTCACGGGGGGGTCGTTCGGTGGCGTCGGCTGGTCCGCCTGCGGGCGAGGGGACCGGGGCCTCGCCCGTGTCCCCGTGCGATGCCAGTGGCGCCGCGGGCGGGGGTGCCGCCGCCGACTCGCGGGCCAGGAAGGAGCCGAGTTCGGCGATGGTGGTCATCAGGGGGGCGGGGAACACGACGGTGGTGTTCTTGTCGACGCCGATCTCCACGAGACTCTGCAGGTTGCGCAGTTGCAGAGCCAGGGGGTGTGCCATCATCGTGTCCGACGCGTCGCCCAGCGCGGCAGCCGCCAGAGCCTCACCCTCGGCATTGATGATCTTTGCCCTCTTCTCCCGCTCGGCCTCGGCCTGGCGGGCCATCGCGCGCTTCATGCTGTCGGGGAGCTGGATGTCCTTCAGCTCGACCAGGGTGACCTCGACGCCCCAGGCGACCGTGGTGACGTCAAGGATCTTGCGAATATCAAGGTTGATCTTGTCCGTCTCCGACAGGGTCTCGTCCAGGGTGTGCTGCCCGACGACCTTGCGCAGCGTGGTCTGGGCGATCTGGTTGATGGCCGCGTGGACGTTCTCGATCGCGATGACGGACCGGACGGCGTCGATCACCTTGAAGTAGGCGACCGCGGACACGTCCACGCTGACGTTGTCACGGGTGATGATCCCCTGTGACTGGATCGGCATCGTGACGATGCGCAGCGACACCCTGCGCATCACGTCGACGAACGGGATGACCCATCGCAGGCCCGGGTTGCGCTCACCGACCACGCGGCCCAGCCGGAACAACACGCCGTCCTCATACTGCTTGATGATTTTTGCCGACATCGCGGCCCCGATGAGCAGCAGGACGGCGACGATGACGAGAACGGCGATCAGGGCCGCCATGGGGGAACTCCAAACGATGACAACTGATGGCAATCGCGATACGTCGGTCGCGCCGTGAGGAGCGCTTCGACCGGCACGCCCTGCGAACGGAAAAAGGGGCAGACCACCGCGCGCATTCCTACGGCATTCCTACGGCGACGTCGCGCCCGCGTGGCGCAGTATCTGTCCGGCTGGGCCGATCAGCCGGCCCGCCGTGGCCATCCGGCGAACCTCGTCGGCCGTTTCCAGGGCTGTCTGGGGAGGGATCACGAGGAGGAAGAGGCGCGGACGGTTACCGCCGGACAGCGTGACCGTGTGCGGGTCGAGTGTGCGATACCAGCTGACCTTCACCGGCGGGTAGGCGAGCGCGGTGAACCAGTGAGGGATATCCGTCCAGGTATCACCGTTGACCGACATCCGGCGGATCGTCTCGCCGGCCGTGGACAGTGCCGCGATGAGCGGGGGAAGTTCGCTGGTCAGGCGCCAGCTGCGCGGCCACCAGGCACCGTCGAACGATCCCTGTCCGCGGGCCGGGGCCCACGACAGCCTGCCGTCGCCGGGGGTCGCTCCGGCGGGCGCGCCCACCACAGCGCCTTGGAGCGTTGCGGGGGCGCCGTCGTCGTCGAACCGCGCCGACTCCGCGTGGTCGAGAAGTGCAGTAATCTGACCCGTCGTCATGACGGCCGCCTAACTCCGACGACGAGATCCGCCGGATGGCCCTGACCGGTGCCCGGCATCGACGTGGCGTCTACGCTCGTGAAATTCCGGTCACCTTTTATCATACCACTATTCCTCGCATTCACGCGATCACGACCGTCGCTGCCGGCGCGGAGGACCGTGTCGAGGATCCAGGTCGCGACCTTTTTCTCCTCATCCTCTCCGACGCCGTGCTCCGTCGCACGCGTGGAACGGGCTTTCGCGTCGCCGCGGTGTATCCCTGGTCGTTCTCGATCACCGACCGCTTTCCCGCGTGCAAGACCGAGCCGATGTGAGACGAACTGAGTCCTCTTCGGTGATGGCTCGCGGTGCGGTGCCGATCAGGAGGCGTCCCCGCCCCGGCCTCACCTGCGCCTGGTCCAGCGGGTTCCCGCCGACGGCCGGTCCCGCGCCGGCCTGGTTCTCGGTGGCGAGCAGACCCCAGCGCAGGACCGTGTGCCTGTTGGCGGGCCGCGAACTTCCTGTCCGTCGGCCAGATCTACCTGATGGGCAATCCGTAGTTGCGTGAGCCGCTGCGCGCCGGGCACGTGAAGCCGCGGCTGCTCGGGCACTGGGGCACGACGCCCGGCTGGGATCGGCGCTACGGGTCTCGTAAGGGCTGGGTGGGCATCGCCCCGCGGCCGGCGCCCTGTGTGGGCGCCGGGTGCCCATCGTTGGCGCGCAGCCCGGTCGCGCTCGGCCTGTCCAGTTCGCCCAGGATCGTCCTGGCCGCGGTGGGCAGGTCGACGTGGGTGTCGGCGGCGAGTTGCTCGAGGTGCTGATGCGCCTGCTCGGGGGTGTTGCCTTGACCGATCAGTACGCCGATGGCCTGGTCGATGGTCGACAGGGCTTTCAGCCCGCCGGGCGCGGCCGGATCGTGTGGCACCGCGAGGTCCTCGTCGAGCACGAAGGCGCTGCTGCCGAGGCCGTCGACGTCTCTGGTGAGCCAGCTCAGATCGGTCGCGAGGTCGAGGAACGCTCCGGGTGTCGCGGCGAAGAGGATCAGGAAAGCCGTGGCCGCGGGATCTCCGGATCCGAAGACGTGCGGTGGAAGTGATATCCGTAGCGAGGCACGGATGTCGTCGGGTTCGACCCTTTCCTCGAGCGCGGTGAAATTCGTGCGCCGTCCGCCGAAGGAGAGTATGGCCGAGAGGCCGAGATAGGAGCGCACGGCGAGCTTGGCATCGGCGGCGAACTGCCGCAGGGTCTGTGAGATATCCGCGCCGGGCTCGTCCAGCGATTCCGTGAGAGCGGCGAGATACGCGGCCAAAGCAGTGGAAATGTCCACAGCCGGTTTCTCCGAAGCGGCGTCCCCGAACGCCCGTTTTCGGCCACAGAGCCGAGTACCGCAGGTCGCGGTGCTGG